>JAHEHU010000053.1 GCA_024639765.1 Eudoraea sp. | reverse complement strand
TTAACACTTCGGTGGCCACCTTCATGATCTGTGTTAATGAACTATCCGCTCAAAAATGCCAAAGCAGGAAAATTTTGGAACCCTTGGCCATACTCATAGCCCCTTACGCTCCTCACCTGGCCGAAGAACTTTGGGAAAAGGCTGGTCATACAACCTCTGTTAGTGTTGCAACCTACCCTACATACGATGATAAGTACCTGGTAGAGAACAATAAGGAGTATCCTATATCCTTTAATGGAAAGATGCGATTTACACTTACCTTACCCTTAGATCTTTCCAAAGATGAAATAGAGGCACAAGTACTTAGCCACGAAAAGACGAAGACCCAATTAGCAGGACGTACACCAAAGAAGGTCATTGTGGTCCCCGGTAAGATTGTCAATATAGTAGGATAATACAAATAGCACCCCCCCCTAATTTATAACGTTAAATTAAATAGTATTAATTTATTTAAACATTACCCCCTAATAAAATAGGGGGTAATGTTATTAAAACATTAAATATAATAAGGATACCCCTGTATTTCATCGATATTATTTTCAAAACTCGATTAATAATTTCAAATTTGAGGTGAACGAACTAAACATAAACATATGATCATCGGGGTACCAAAAGAAATTAAGAATAATGAGAGTCGTGTAGGCATGACACCTGCAGGCGTTTTTGAATTAGTAAAAAACAATCATACGGTGTACGTACAGACTACTGCAGGGGAGGGTAGTGGCTTTTGTGATGATGATTATATAGAAGCAGGTGCTGCTATACTGAACTCTATTGAGGAAGTGTACACACTTAGTGATATGATTATTAAGGTTAAGGAGCCCATAGAGGAGGAGTACAACTTAGTTCAAAAAGGACAGGTGATATTTACTTATTTCCATTTTGCATCTAGTGAAAAATTAACAAGGGCCATGATTAATAGTGGAGCCATTTGTATTGCCTATGAGACTGTAGAAGACGAGGACGGTTCCCTGCCCTTACTAACACCTATGTCTGAAGTGGCAGGTAGAATGGCAATTCAACAAGGCGCCAAATATTTGGAAAAACCTGCAAAAGGAAGAGGCGTTCTGTTGGGTGGGGTGCCAGGAGTTGCTCCGGGTAAAGTATTGGTCCTTGGAGCTGGTATTGTAGGAACTCAGGCTGCTAAAATGGCAGCAGGATTAGGTGCGCATGTAACCATTTTAGATATCAACATGAAAAGATTACGTTACATCAACGACGTAATGCCCAGTCATGTTGTTACAGAGTTTTCAAATGAATTTAATATTAGAAAACACATAAAAACGCATGATCTTATCATAGGAGGGGTACTTTTAAAAGGAGCAAAAGCCCCAAATCTAATTACCAGGGATATGCTGAAATCTATGAGGCCGGGAACTGTTATTGTGGATGTGGCTGTTGATCAGGGAGGATGTGTAGAAACCACCATACCAACGACTCATGAGGATCCAATATATATTATTGATGACGTTGTCCATTATTCTGTGGCCAATATGCCAGGCGCCGTTCCCTATACCTCCACCATGGCATTGACCAACGTAACTCTGCCATATGTTCTTGCACTGGCTAATAAAGGGTGGTATAAGGCGTGTGAAGAAGATCTAGCACTGCACAGAGGACTGAATATTATAGAAGGTGAAGTAGCCTATCAGGAAATCATCGAGACATTTAAATGGGATGCAGTACTAGCCTAAGGTTTACTTACATTTTGTCAGTATTTTTTACCCCGTCTTCCTTGGCGGGGTTTTTGCTGTGTATTTTGTAATTTTAATAGTTAAATAGAAAGAGTATGATGACCTATTATATTTTGCTGGGAGCCATTGCATTAGTAAGTTGGCTGGTAAGCAGTAAATTGAAAAGCAAGTTTAAACATTATTCCAAGGTGCATCTTAGAAATGGAATGAGTGGGGCTGAAATTGCAGAAAAGATGTTAGCGGACCATGGCATCAGAGACGTAAAAGTGGTCTCTACAGCAGGAATGTTAACAGACCACTATAATCCTGTAAACAAGACTGTGAATCTGAGCGAGAGTGTCTATAATCAAAGAAATGCAGCCTCGGCAGCGGTAGCGGCGCATGAATGTGGCCATGCCGTACAACATGCCCAGGCATATGAATGGTTGACCATGCGTTCCAAACTTGTTCCTGTCGTAAGTGTTACTTCTGGGATGTCTACCTGGATCGTTTTCGGAGGAATTATGCTGGGAGCAGCAGCAGGAGCGGGACTAGGGTTTTGGGTAGCTGTCACCGGACTGATCTTAATGGGGTTGGCTACACTTTTTAGTTTTATTACGCTACCCGTAGAATACGACGCCAGTAACCGGGCTTTGGCATGGCTAAAACAAAAGAACATGGTTACGCGTGAAGAATTCAAAGGTTCTGAAGATGCCCTTAAATGGGCCGCACGCACCTATTTAGTGGCTGCGATAGGTTCTTTGGCTACTCTTGTTTATTGGGGATTACAAGTATTGGGCGGAAGAGACTAATGAATTAATTACAGTAAAGCCATTTTGAAACGTATCTAACTGGTTTTATTTAAACGGTAATTTGGCGGTCTATTTGCTGATCGAGCGAAATAAAGGTCTCTGTTCTGGATACCCCCTCAATTTGCTGTATATTTTTATTTAGTACCTGCATAAGATGTTCATTATCCCTGCATAGTACTTTGATAAGGATAGACCAATTACCGGTGGTGTAGTGGCATTCCAAAACTTCCGGGATCTTTTCCAGTGCTTTAACAGCTTTGGGATTGCTCATTGCCTTATCCAGAAAAATCCCAATATATGCCATGGTGGTATAACCAAGAATCTTTGGGTTGATTACAAATTTAGAGCCGGCGATCAAACCAGATTTTTCCAGTTTCCGTAAACGTTGATGAATGGCAGCACCCGAGATGCCAATATTGCGTGCAATTTCCAGGATAGGTCTCCTGGCATCTTCCATTAGAAACCGAAGTATTTTTTTGTCAATACCGTCTATTTTTACTTTATCGTTAGAAGAAGGCATATTTTTCTTTTAAAAATTTACTAAAGATACTATTTCTACTTACATATTCTAACCAGCTACCGTATCCGGATTATACCCAAGGTAGGGTACTTTGTATTCATTGAATACGACGTCGTAGGATGTTAGTTCCTTTAAAACAGGTTCATAGACTTCTTTTTTAATAGGGATCTGTACCCCGGGAGTGGTGATCTTTTTATTGAGGATAAGCAGTGTTGCCATCGCTACGGGAAGCCCAACGGTCTTGGCCATTGCTGTGTGGGTCCTATTTTCTCCCACTACCACCATATTGGCATCTATTTGTTCTTTTTTTCCATGAATTTCGTAACCAAATTTGTGATACATAACAATCATGTCCTTATCGTCTTCAGCTAAGGTCCACTTATCCTCCAGTATCTTTTGTAACATTTGTGCTGGGGTAGCGTGTTTAAGTGGAATGATCTTTTTAGGATTGAAAAGATCTAACTCCAGAAGCTTACCCCACATACTGTCATCCTGATCTATTTTAAGGTAATGCCTTAATTTTAGTTCTACAGAATCTGTGGGAGAGTACGGCAAGAACAGATTTGTAAAGTCTCTATAAGACATTCCTTCCGAATTTTCTACAATATAGCTATCGTCTGTCATCCCAAGTTGAACAAACATGTTCCATGCCTTCGAAAAGCCAACCTTGCGCATAGTACCTCTATAAAGTGTAAGAGCATCTTCCAATCCATATGCTTCCCGGTAGTTCAGGGAGTCGCGATTGGCGTAGGCTTCAAAAGTGCCATAGCCCTTAATTTCCATAAATTCTGTTCGCCGAAAGAGTTTGTGATATGGAATATATTTATAGGTTCCTTCCTGAATGAATTTGGCTGCCCCTCCCTGACCGGCGATCACAACATTTCTGGGATTCCAGGTAAATTTGTAGTTCCACAGATTGGAATCACTTTCAGGAGCAACCAGCCCACCAGTGAAAGATTCGAACAACAATATTCTACCCCCCCTGTCTCTAATTTGATCAATTATGTGCATGGCACTCATATGATCTATCCCAGGGTCGAGACCTATTTCATTCATAAAGATAAGTCCAGACTTTGTGACATCTTCGTTCATAGCTTTCATGTCATCACTTAAGTAAGATGCCGTCACGAGATGTTTCTTATGCAACAAACAGTCTGAGGCAATAGTAGTATGGAGTCGGGCAGGCAACATCGATACAACAATGTCTGCCTGTGAAACAGCGCGCTGCCTTTCCTCAGAATTTGAGATATCTAACGTTAAAAGCGTACAGGCACTATGTTCTTTAATATGTGCCGCAATACCGTCCGTATTAAGATCGGCAATGGTTATCTGCAGGTTTTCGCTTTCGGATTTCTCCAGAAAATAATCTAGCATATAAGCCGTAGATTTTCCGGCGCCTACAACCAAAATTTTTCGCGTCATTCTTATGATTTACTTTTAAATTCAAGAAATACTAAGGTATCAATTTGTTACATTTATAAAAAAACAAGGCAATGAAGTTATGAACAGAACAATTTTACTTACAGCTGTCTTTTTTGGAGTACTTGCCGTGGTATTAGGGGCATTTGGAGCACATGGCTTGAAGAACTTGATCAGTGTAACTTCACTCGATAGTTATCAAACGGGAGTCACCTATCAAATATATCATGCATTGGTGCTTTTATGGTTAGGTTCCACAGAGCAATTCACTACTTCGCAAAAAAAATGGATCTATTACTGTTTTACTGTTGGGATATTATTTTTTTCCTTTTCTATCTATGTATTGGCCACTAATGACCTTACTTCTTTCAATTTCACAACCCTTGCATTTATTACGCCCATAGGTGGAGGGTTGCTTATTTGTGGTTGGGTATTAATTGGACATCGTGTTTTTAAGTATTTAGGCTAAACTATAGAATATATTGTGGGGCAAAGCTCTATTTTTTCCTAGTTTTGTTCCAGAAAAATTCTTGTAAATGACACCGTCTACTCCATCTACGAAATCGATTTCGTTAAAATCAATTGGCATAAACAGCAAACAGGTTCATTATCAGTTATCTGCGGATACACTGCATGAAATGACCATAGCAAGAGCAATGGGTAAAGAAGCATCGTCTGGAGCGCTCGCTATTAACACAGGGGAGTTCACAGGAAGATCTCCTCAAGATCGTTTTATTGTAAAAGATGATATCACAAGAGATAAAGTATGGTGGGGGCCAATTAATAAGCCTTTTGATCCCGCTCACTTTGACGCCTTATACGAAAAGGTAACAGACTACCTGGCCGATAAGGAGATTTTTGTTCGCGATTGCCTTGCATGTGCAGATAAAGAATATCAGCTGGGAATAAGGGTTATTACAGAATACCCATGGTCTAATCTGTTTGCACATAACATGTTCATTAGGCCTTCTGAAAAGGAATTGGAAACATTCTCGGCAGATTGGTTAGTTCTAAATGCACCTGGGTATTTGGCAGATGCAGTTGCCTCCGGGACCAGGCAACACAATTTTGCAATTTTAAATTTTACCAGGAAAATTGCCCTTATCGGTGGTACGGGATACACAGGAGAGATCAAGAAAGGTATCTTTTCCGCATTGAACTTTTTACTTCCGGTTTTTCACAATACACTGCCTATGCATTGCTCGGCCAATGTTGGTCCTGAAGGAGATACAGCTATATTTTTTGGGTTGTCCGGAACGGGAAAAACAACACTTTCTACTGATCCGGAGCGTAAGCTGATTGGGGATGATGAACATGGCTGGACCAAAGAGGACACTATTTTCAATTTTGAAGGCGGGTGTTATGCCAAGGTGATCAACTTATCGCAAGAGAATGAACCTCAGATCTACAATGCGATAAAAAAGGGTGCGATCCTCGAAAATGTTATCATGGATGCCAAAGGGAAAGTAGACTTTGAAGACACATCTATCACTCAAAATACGCGTGTTAGTTATCCTATCTATCATATAGATAACATTCAGGAACCCTCTAAAGGGAAGAATCCTAAAAATATTTTCTTTTTAACTGCCGATGCTTTTGGGGTACTCCCACCCATTAGTAAATTAACACCCAGTCAGGCTGCATATCACTTTATTTCCGGATATACTGCAAAGGTAGCCGGAACGGAGGCTGGCGTAATAGAACCCATTCCTTCCTTTTCTGCTTGTTTTGGTGCGCCATTCATGCCTTTGCACCCTACTAAATATGCCGAAATGCTCAGTAGAAAAATGAAAGAGTCTGGTGTAAATGTATGGCTTGTAAATACAGGCTGGACCGGTGGGCCATATGGAGTAGGAACCAGAATGAAATTGAAATACACACGCGCCATGATCCGTGCTGCTCTGAGTGGTCAATTGGGATTGTATACCTATGATACGTATCATATTCACTCAGTATTTGGTGTGGCGCAACCAAGGTCATGCCCTGGAGTGCCCACCAGTGTTTTGAGTCCCAGAGCTACCTGGAACAATGATGAAGCCTATTACAAGACGGCTTTTAAACTTTCGAATGCCTTCCGTGAGAATTTTGTAAAGTTTGAGGCATACGCGAACGAAGAGATTCGCAGAGGTGGGCCACAACGGTATGCTTTTTAATAGAAAAAGCCTCTGTTAAAGAGGCTTTTATTAGTTGGATTACAATCCTTATTTCTTGTTTACACTGGTGATGTATTTCTGTAATGCCATGGTCATGGAAGGTGTTTCTGGCGTAGGTGCCTGAATGTCTATCCTTAGGCCGGCATCTGTTGCTGCTGCTACCGTAGAATTACCGAACACAGCAATCCTTGTGTCATTCTGTTCAAAGTCGGGGAAATTTTTTAATAGCGATTCAATTCCGGAAGGACTGAAAAAGACCAGGACATCGTAATAGACATTTCGAAGGTCAGATAGGTCGCTAATAACGGTCCTGTAGAAAATACCTCTTTTCCAATTGAGGTTCATTTCATTTAGGGTATCTGGCACCAAATTCTTCAAAACATCTGAGGATGGCAGCAAGAACTTTTCATCTTTATATTTCTTGAATAAGGACTTCAGATCTATAAAATTTCGTTTCCCTACATAGATCTTACGCTTTCTGTAAACTACATATTTCTGAAGATAATATGCAACCGCTTCGGACTGGCAAAAGTATTTCATGGAATCTGGCACCTTAAATCGCATCTCCTCTGCGATACGGAAGAAATGGTCTACCGAGTTCCTACTCGTTAAAATGATAGCCGTAAAGTCTTTAAGATCTATTTTTTGCTGCCGTACCAATTTAGCTTCTACTCCTTCTACATGTATAAAAGGCCTGAAATCTACTCGTACATGCTCTTTTTCAATAAGCCGTGAGTATGGAGAGTTTTCCATCTTAGGTTCTGGTTGGGATACCAAAATCGTTTTGACTTTCATAGATATCAAACTTTTAGCGAGTTCACAATAATAATAACTGGGGCAATTTCAAGAGCGCAAAGGTACAAAATAAAATAGAAAAAGTAATTGGTAAGGAACTTAAGATGCGTTTTAATTATTGTAACCCAACCAATGATGAGAATAATAAAAATAATAGCACATCCTAAAATTATTACCGTCTTAGAGCCTATGAAAACATACGTCAGTAATATATTTGCCAAAAACATAACAAGACTGGCATAATTCAAATAGGAGATCTTTTTAAACAGGATCTCGGAAATTACGGATTGACTATTAAAAATGGCGCTATTGCCAAGTTGAATCAGGATTTTAAGAAATAGAAATAAAAAAACAAGGCCCAGGATTAATCCAAATAATAAAGGGGAGGGCAGTATGTCATTAGGCTTGTATATGGTGGTTGCAAGATATAAGAACAGGGATAGATTCAGTAATTGAAAAGCCGTGAAAAAAATATGAAACCAGTTTATTAGGCGGTCCTTTTTGTTGTAAAGAAAAATGTATTTGTTGTTGAAGGGAAGGATCATAAAATTTAGGAAACGGCCGTAAAACAGGCTTTTGGCAAGCACAAGAAATATCACACTTGAAAAAATCATCACTGTGATCCAGTCTACCTTTCCAATTTCTCTCAGTACCGGTTCCATTAGTCGAGTTTTAATTTTTCACCATTCAATCCCCAAGGCAGTCCATTTTCTGAAATGACAATTTTCAAATAGCTGGCATTTTCCATGGAAACATCAGGCAAGGCAAATTCAAATTCGTGTTCTGTCATGGAAGATAGAATGTCAATTTCCTCTTTAGGAACCGCTTCAATTGGAACTACTTCCAGGACTTTCTTGTAGCTATCCATTAATACGAGGCCAAACCTTAGTTTACTGATTGGAACCGTGAATGAATACGGATTATATACCATAAAAGTAGGTTTGCGGTCTGTCTTGGAACTTAAGGTTGTGTTCAACCGGGTTTTCAACTTTCTGAAAGATTCAAAACCGTCTTTATAAACACCGTAAAAAATTGTACCGTTGGGCATTGCAAAAGAAAGGTCACCTTCCTTCATAAACTTGGATACGTATAGCACTTTTTTCCCTCTAACTACCTCTTCAGATTGATCTATAGAGTATTGATTTTGACGATAAAACAGATTATTCAATGAAAAAGATGGTTGGCGGGAATAAAAGGTAAACATAGATGTCATCCTGTAAGAATTTTCAATAACGACAGGTATATCTCCAGTTTGTGACGTAATCTTACCAACCCATGTTTTATTTCCATGGGTCTCATAAACCCTGGGAAATAAAGGTGCGTAAACCAGTCCAATTCTTAGAAAAAGCAAAATTGCAATATTTACGAGGCCCAGCCGCAGTATCCACTTTCTGGCTTTTTGATTTTCTAACAGATATTGAAAGGTCAAGACCGCCATAGGAATGCATATTACAATGATCCATTGTGTTTGTACCCTGCGCTGAAAGCTGGAAAGGAGGAAAAAAAGTAAAATACCATAGCTAATGAATAACAAAGCACGCTGAAAAAGATCTTTCCCTTTAGATTTGATCAATGCGTTGTAGACCCATGGAAATGTAAGGCCATAAATAGCCAGCAGGTTTACAAAATAACCAACTGTATAGTCTAAGAATTCATAGGGTCTGTTTGGCCTTTCAAAGAGATGATATTTAATGGAAATAAATTCATTTTCATATAGCCAAAAGAAGTGAGGTGAATAGCAAAGCAGCGAAATAAGAACCGCAATCCACGCATACCGGTTACGAATAAGTTTTAAATTTGAGAGTAGCACGAAAAAGATGACCAAAAATGCATGGTATTTACTGTACATCAATGCAGCCATTACTACTCCCAGGAACAAAGATTTTAGAAATCCAGGTTCTTTGATAAAATCCTTGTAGATCAATAAGAACAGAGCTGTGAAAAAAAGTAAAGGGGTGTCTGGCAAAGTCAAGAAACCATAAGCATGAACCAGCGTCATAGATAATATAAGCACAAAAAAATGTGGAATATATGCCTTCTTTTTTGGGTTATCTATGAGCAACCACAAAATCATAAGTGTGCCTGCACCCATAAAACAACTAACCAATCTGACACCCAGTTCCCCATCAAAAAGGGCGCTACCTATAGCTATCAAAAAAGCTACCATGGGAGGATGATCGAAGTATCCCCAGGCAAGATCCTTGGCATAATACCAATAGTAGGCCTCATCAAAGATCAGTTCTGTAATTGAAGCTTGAAAAATATTCAATAGTAATACGGCAGAAAGAAAATAAATGAATGGTGCAGGAAAATTTTGTTTCATTCTAGATCAAATTCGCTTCAAAATTACAAATAATAGCATCTAACCCTAAGTTTATTCGGAGAAGAAAATTAAAGTATGATTTCGGTTCAGTCGTATTAAAGCACTATTTTTGCCATAATCGCTTCCTTTCATGACAGACTGTTTAGTAATTATTCCCTCCTATAACGAACTTGAGAATATTGAAGGCATTATAGATGCTGTCTTCAACCTTTCAAAGGAATTTCATGTTTTGGTGGTAGATGATAATTCTCCGGATGGCACAGCTGAAGTGGTCCGGAACTTACAGAATACATACGAAGGAAAATTGTTTTTGGAAGTAAGGACCGAAAAGGCAGGTTTAGGAACTGCCTATATTCATGGATTTAAATGGGCTTTGAAAAGGGATTACCTGTTTATCTTTGAAATGGATGCGGACTTCTCTCACAGGCCATCAGATCTTCCCAGATTATACAGAGCCTGTCTTAATGGGGCAGATGTCTCGGTAGGATCACGGTATAAAAAAGGGGTGAATGTGGTGAATTGGCCCTTGTACAGAGTACTGCTTTCATATGGGGCCTCATTTTATGTAAAGATAATTACCGGTATGCGCGTTCATGATCCCACCGCCGGTTTTGTTTGTTACAAAAGACATGTTTTGGAAACGCTGGATCTCGATGCAGTTAAGTTTATAGGCTACGCATTCCAGATAGAAATGAAGTACAGGGCACATATAAGGAAATTTAAAATTGAAGAGGTATCTATCATATTTACAGACCGTGAAAAAGGGAAGTCCAAGATGAGCTCTTCTATTATCTGGGAGGCGATCTTTGGCGTGATCAGTATGAGAATTCGCAGCCTATTTAAATTAAATGGCTTTTAGCATGAAAAAAACGCTCTTAAAGAACGCAATACTCATCAATGAGGGAAAACGATGGGAAGGAGACCTTCTTATTGAAGGCGAAAGGATCGCTAAAATCGCAAAATCCATAACTTCGGATACCGCTACCGTCTTAGATATCAAAGGACAATATCTATTGCCTGGCATCATAGATGATCAGGTCCATTTCCGGGAACCGGGGTTAACCCATAAGGGGACTATAGCAACTGAAAGCAAGGCAGCAATAGCCGGTGGGATCACCACTTTTATGGAACAACCCAATACCATTCCACAGACCACCACCATTAGTAAATTGGAAGAAAAATTTGCCATGGGAGCCAGGTCATCATTTGCCAACTACTCTTTCCTCTTTGGCGGAACCAACGATAATCTGGAGGAATTAAAGAAATTAGATAAGAATGCCTGTTCTGGAGTGAAGCTCTTTTTGGGTTCATCTACCGGAAACATGTTAGTAGATGATGAGGTAGTATTGGAACAAATATTTAAGAATACCGAGATGGTCATTTCTGCTCATTGTGAGGATGAGACTACCATAAAAGAAAATCTAAGAGTATATAAAGAAAGGTATGGTGAGGATATTCCGATAAAATGTCATCCCTTAATCCGTAGTGAGCAAGCTTGTTACTTGTCTTCTTCCAAGGCTGTGGCACTTGCACAAAAAACGGGAGCTCGACTTCATGTATTTCATATTTCGACCGGAAAGGAACTCTCCCTATTCCAAAATGATATCCCGTTGGAAGAAAAAAAGATAACAGCCGAGGTCTGTCTTCATCATTTATGGTTCTCGGAGGACGATTATGAGGAACATGGAACGCATATTAAATGGAATCCGGCCGTAAAAAAAGCTAGTGACAGGGAGCAACTTTGGCAAGGGCTATTAGATGACCGTATTGATATTTTGGCAACAGATCATGCTCCGCATACCCTAGAGGAAAAAGATCAGAACTATTTAAAAGCTCCGTCCGGGGGTCCTTTGGTGCAACATGCATTACCCGCAATGATGGAAAGAGCACTAGAGGGGAAGATCAGTATGGAAACTATGGTAAAAAAAATGTGCCATAATCCATCTATCTTATTTCAGATTAAGGATCGAGGATATTTAAGAGAAGGATATTTTGCAGATCTCGTGGTTGTTGATCCCAATGATCCATGGGAGGTAAAAAAGAGCAATATATTATACAAATGTGGTTGGTCTCCTTTTGAAGGGACAAGGTTTAGTTCGAAGATCTCCCACACTTTTGTTAATGGCCATTTGGCTTATAATAAGGGTATATTTTCAACAGACCGACAGGCCAAACGTCTAACTTTTAACAGACCATGAAGAAACTCCTTACTATCGTATTGGTATTGGTTATAGGTACCTCTTGTGTGGAAAAGATCATTGAGAAACCGGATGATCTTATTCCACAGGAAAAAATGACACAAATGCTGTTTGACCTTGCTATATTGAACGCAGCCAAAAGCACTAATTCTTCACTTCTCGAAGTTCATTTTGATTCGCCCACCAATTTTCTCATGGAGCAATATGGTGTTGATAGCCTGCAATTTGTTAAAAGTGATCTCTACTATGCTTCTCAGCCATTAGTATATGAGGCTATATACAAAGAGGTTTCTGCCAAATTAGAAAAGGAAAAGAACAGGATAGAAGAAGCAAGAAAAGTAGTTAATGATAGTTTAGCAAGAAGCTCAAGAAAACTAAAGGACAGTTTGGCCCGGTAAGAAGTGTTTAAAAGAAATCAGGATATCTCTTTTTTAGAATAGAACAGGTAAAATCAATGTATTTTTCCATATTCTTATAATTAAAATCAAGTGTTTTTTCTAGTTTATTAGAACTGAATAGTTTCCTTTCACGCAACGAGTTTACGGTGTTTTTAGTGAGCTTACGCCTTGTCCTAAAGAAATGATGACTAAGCCAGTCTATTCTCCACCCTGCTTCTAAAAGCCAGAAAGGAATCCCTTTGGTAGGTGTCCGAACCCCAAAGGATGAACTTATTAACGTAAAGAGTTCCTTATAGCTCATATTTTTCCCAATAGCAATATATCTCTCATTATAGATATTCAATTGCATCAATTGAGTCATAATAGATGCAACGTCATGTACAGAAACAAAACCGGATCCGCCCGGAAAATACGAACGCATCCCTTTAGCAGCATTCTTAAAGAGTCGGAGGCTTCCGTGATGCCAATTCCCGGGACCAAGAATAATTCCGGGATTAACGATCACCACCTTTAGACCCTCCTGAGAACCTCTCCAAATTTCCATCTCTGCAAGATGTTTTGAACGAGCATAAACATTAGTCTCAGTTTCTAACCATTCATTCTGCTCTGTAATCGTAGCACCATCGAGGGATTTTCCAATGGCAGCAATGGAGCTGGCATAGCATAATTTTTTAATATTATGCGCAACACATAGATTTACAATATTGGCAGTGCCTTCTACATTTATTTTTTTTAAAGCGTCCCATGCTGCCGGATCAAATGAGATTAAGGCTGCTGTATGATAAACATGTGTTACCCCATCAAAAGCATCTTCTAAAGATGGGACATCTGTAATATCTGCTTTAACCCAGGTTATTTTATCAAAATAACGTTGTCCCCTTTCGGTATAATATGAAAATATGGTCTTCACCTCATTAAGCGTGCCTTCCGACCGGTAAATGGCTTTCACCGGCACTTCTTTTTGTACCAATAGCCATAAGAGATGAGAACCTAATAATCCGGTGCCTCCTGTTACTAAAATCATGGTTCTAAAGTACTCAAATCCTGGGATATATTTATCTGACCAACCTTTGGCTCAATAGTAATTCTGCTATCTTTGCAGGGTTCGAAGAAAATTATACCAGATGGAGTCAAACTTTGTTGCAGAATTAAAATGGAGGGGGATGCTGCACGATGCGATGCCCGGCACTGAAGAGCACTTGCTAACCGGGATGCAAACTGCCTATGTAGGCATAGATCCTACCGCAGATTCCCTGCATATAGGACATCTGGTTGGGGTAATGATGCTTAGGCATTTTCAATTAGCAGGGCATAAACCGTATGCCCTTATCGGTGGGGCAACGGGAATGATTGGGGATCCCTCAGGGAAATCTGCAGAACGCAATTTACTGGATGAAACTACTTTGCGATTAAATCAAGAAGCGATCAAAGAACAACTGTCCCGATTTCTCGACTTTGATGCTACGTCCGATAATGCGGCAGTTTTAGTGAATAATTACGACTGGATGAAGGACATTAGCTTTCTCGATTTTATCCGTGACGTGGGGAAACACATTACCGTTAATTATATGATGGCCAAGGATTCGGTTAGAAAAAGACTGGATGCAGATGCCAAGGAAGGAATGTCTTTTACAGAGTTCACATATCAACTCGTACAGGGCTATGATTTTTTGTATCTATATCAACATTATAATTGTACCCTTCAAATGGGGGGTAGCGACCAGTGGGGTAATATTACGACAGGGACAGAGTTGATTCGCCGTATTGGAGGTGGGAAGGGATTTGCCTTAACCTGCCCATTAATTACGAAGGCAGATGGCACTAAATTTGGAAAAACGGAAGAGGGAAATGTCTGGCTTGATGCCCATAGAACTTCTCCGTATAAATTCTATCAGTACTGGTTAAATACCTCGGATGCGGATGCTGAAAAATATATCAAGATATTCACTTTATTATCTAAGAAACAGATTGAGCAACTGGTTGAAGAACACAGAATATCACCTCATTTAAGGACCTTGCAAAAACGCCTGGCCGAAGAGATTACGGTGATGGTTCACTCTAAAGAAGATCTGGATAATGCACAAATGGCCTCTACTATTCTTTTTGGTAAATCTACCTCAGAAGATCTAAAAAAATTAGATGAGTACACATTTCTTGAGGTGTTTGAGGGGGTGCCACAGGCTACGGTTTCCAGGGAAGATTTAAAAGATGGCCTGGACATGATAGCGGCACTTTCGGCAAAGACAGGCTTTTTAAGTTCCAATGGTGAGGCAAGGAGGGAACTAAAACAAAATTCTATCTCGGTAAACAAGGAAAAGGTAGAAGAGGACTTTCTGATAAAAGTATCGGACCTTATTAAAGATCGCTATGTGCTTCTCCAGCGTGGTAAGAAGAACTACTTTGTACTAGTTGTTGAGTAGTAATTACGGAGGTTTAGAGGACCATCAAATTACAACCCCGCACGTCTGCATGGTCAAAACGACCCAAAATTTCAAACCCGCCTTCTTTCCTGATTTTGCCCAGATCCTGTGTAGCAAGAAAAGAGCAGGAGTGAACATTAGCGAGATCTATGATATTTATACCTCCCGATCTGCCTTCGGGATTCCAACTTAGAGGATCTTCCGTATCTCTAACCAAAACCTTCATCCACGGCGGTGTATAAAAGACACCATCGCCTTTGGAATATGCTTGGGAAAGTAATTCTGTCATTCCATATTCAGAATGGACAGCATTGATCCCAAACCCTGATTTTATCCTCTCGTGAAGTTCTTCACGAATTAATTCCTTCCTTCGGCCTTTCATTCCCCCGGTCTCCATTATTACAGTGTTCTTTAACTGCAAGGAATACGTTTCCGCCATATCTAGTAAGGCAAAGGAAACACCAATAAGTAAGACCTTAACGCCCTGAGAATCTAATTGGATCAGTCTTTGCGCCAGCGCATCCTGATCCTGCAAATAAAAACCACTCTCAGGATGATCGCTTTGTTGGATAAGATCATTTACCATATAAACCAGGGATGATCCTTCCCTTTCTACATAAGAAGGTAGCAACGCCAGAATACAATATTCCTTGACATCACCGTAAAATAATTCAAAGCCAGTTCGAAAACTTTGTTGGTAAAGTGCTATTTCGGACACATAATGCTTGCTAACATTAGCTCCTGTAGTTCCACTACTGCTGAAGACAACAGAGGGTATTTTGGACGCGCTTAGAACCTTTCTTGTACGGAAGAATTCAATAGGTAAAAAAGGAATGTCCTCAATTTGGTTCACATTAGGAACATCAACACCAAGGAAATCACAAAATTCTCCGTATACCTTATTATTCCGGTACTGATAATTGAAAACCTCAAGTGCGTTAGAAGAAAATTCTTGACTGTTTTTAATGCCGAAAAATCTTGTTGGGTCCATGGGGAACGGTGCTCATACAAAAATAGGTAAAATAAGAACCCTTTAAGGAAGACCGTTTAAAATGAATGGTGTAGAATAGAAGTTATTTTACAACCAATTTTCGGGTTATGGATTTTTGCCTCTCTGTTACCTGCAATACATAAACTCCTGGAACCAATCGTGAAATGTTTAGTGTGTTTGTTGTAATTCTGTCTTTAAGAACTACCTCTCCCAAAACATCGTAGACGGTGACAACTTTGGTGTCATTGAAATCTGAGGTAATATAAACCACGTCATTATATACCGGATTAGGGTATAAATTAAAATTGGGGATCTCTTGTGATGAGGTAGTGACCACAGTTGGTTTGTCCTGTCCAAAACCCCACAGAGAAATGAGTAAAAAAGAGGTTAAGTAGATTATTTTCATCAATATTGATTTGGGATCAATACTTAAAAATAGAATATGGATTCACGATTACACAGAAATTGTTGTGAATTAAATGATATTGTAGGTGAAAATTTATAAGGAGGTAATTCATCGATAAAAAAGGTCTTTTCGTCGATGTGGATGAATTTCAAAATGGAGCGATCCGGCTATTAAATTGACAAGAATAAAATTATTTTACGATCAATTTTCGAGTGGCAACTTTGTTTTTTTCAAAAACACGAAGTACATAAACCCCGGCATCAAGATCTGTTAAGTTGAGTTCTTTGCCCAGAATGGTTGTTTCAATGACCAAAGTGCCCAGAACATCAAATATCAATACTTTTTTAGGGGCATTCGCTTTGGTTTCAATATATACTTTACCACTAACAACAGGGTTGGGATATAAGGTAAACCCTTCAATGTCACCTGGATTACCTTGCTTGTCCTGCGCAAGTCCGGAAGCGAAAATCAATAAAAAAGCGAGTAGGTAGAAGTGCTTCATACAGAAGGGGTTACATAGATCTGTAGGCAAATATACTTGTTTTAATAATTCAAAGGCCTCTGAAGGTCTATTCTAGCTAAGAAAATCGATGAAATGCATCTTTATTAACATTTAGAGCACTAATCATTCCATCTTTTTTGTGTTTTACAGAAATCTTACATGAGATTGGTTTTATGTATTTGATGTGGAGCAGAGGTCTATGTTATAAAATTATTATGTTCGTTATTTAAAGTAGATGCATTCCGTGCATCCATGATTTATTTCTATTTTTGAACGAACCATAAATTGCTAACCGATGAAGAAACAAGACATCCGCATCCTTCTTGTTGATGATGAGCCAGATATCTTGGAAATTTTAAAGTATAATTTAACTTCAGAGGGATACAAAGTATATACTGCAAATAATGGGGTAGAAGGTGTTGAGAAAGCGAAGAAAAAAAAACCGCATCTTATCATCCTTGATGTTATGATGCCCGAGATGGATGGAATAGAGGCCTGTGAAAAAATACGAAAAATTGACGAACTTCAGGATACCATCATCACATTTCTGACCGCCAGGGGAGAAGACTATTCTCAATTAGCAGGTTTCGATGCAGGCGCAGATGACTATATCACCAAGCCGGTAAAACCAAAGGTATTGGTGAGCAAGGTGAAAGCA
>JAHEHU010000011.1 GCA_024639765.1 Eudoraea sp. | reverse complement strand
AATTGCAGTTTTTTTAGGCTGCGATGACGGGGATCTTCAGATAGAGTCCCTTGATTTTGACAGTGTTTCAATTGAAACATGTGAGTCTACTATCACAACTGCAAGCACGGTATTCTTTAAAATCAACGGAGCAGAGACACTTATCCTTGAATTACAAAGCGGGTTACTCCAAAATGAAGTTACTCAGGACACCATTATAAGCAGCCTTCCAGGACAAAGTAACCT
The DNA here is from genome assembly GCA_024639765.1 of Eudoraea sp. GTDB lineage: Bacteria > Bacteroidota > Bacteroidia > Flavobacteriales > Flavobacteriaceae > Muriicola. The sequence continues at coordinate 49,665 of JAHEHU010000011.1, read as the reverse complement.
TATTTACCGCCTATTTTCGGACAATGTGAGCAGTAATTATTTTTGTGATGCCATTCCGCTTACCTCTCCAACCGTGCTGGAGGAAATAGAGGCCGTCAATGGGGAAGTTTTACTTAGCACAACTCAAAATCCGGCAGATTCTACACAATTTGAACATTCTATACGCCTCAGTAATGTTACGCTTATCAATGAACAAGGCGAGCGCATTACCGATATCAGCATTAATGAATTTGGTACCATAACTACCCAACAATAAGCAAACCACTTACGGATTCTGATAAATATAAATTTCCGTGGCTCCAAGTCCATATTTTTGATAATCAGCATCGTAATGGGTAATATTTGGATATTTCCTGAATAGATAGAACAATTCTTCCTTTAATACACCTTCGCCAACCCCATGAATAAAAACCACTTTTTGGATGCGCTTCCTGATGGCAAATTCTAATTGTCTTTTGGCAGTTTCCAACTGTACATTCAACATGTCGAAATTACTCATCCCCCTGGTACTTGGTACCAAATGATGAATGTGAAGGTCCACTTCCATCTTGGGGATGTTCCGATCTTTGGCCCTCACCTTTAGAGGTGGTTTCTTTTGTGGTTTGTCTTTCTGGCTCTTTACCTGAGCCGCTTCAAAATTACTGACCTTTATGGTCCCTTGTCCTTCATCAAGTAATAATTCTGTTGTGTCATACTCCAGTTCAAAACCATCAGAACTAATAATTGTGATGGTGGAACCATCTACTTCTTTGACGGTCCCAATCATAGTATCATCTAGCACCTGAACGCTGTCTCCTACTTCAATTTTTCTTTTGCGCATGAAAGAATTGTTTTTCCAAGGGTGGTAACATTAAAAATAAAAAGTCTAATTTATTTTCATTCCCTAAAAATAATAGTATTTTTCGGTTAATGAACCTTAACGAGTATTGAGTGACGCTAGCTTTAATTTTCCTTACCGCCAAAGACTATATGTTGCCTTGTCTAAGCAAGCAACTACTTGGGGTGGATTGTCCGGGATGTGGAATTCAGCGATCTGTATTTCTGTTGTTTCAGGGAGAATTTATGGCTGCATTCAAGATGTATCCTGCTATTTACCCAATTTTAGCACTGTTCGGTTTTTTATTGCTAGACCAATTATTTAAGATCAAATACGTCAATAAAATTATTATCAGCCTGATGATCTTAAGTGTACTTTCGATCCTTATTAATTTCTTATTAAAAATAGTATAACCAATCTAACCCTCATGGAACAACAAAAATTACCCAACGTTACTATAGTCATAGTGCTCGCCATTCTTTCTTATCTCTGCTGCTGTATATGGGGTATTCCCGCGATCATTATGTCTGGTATAGGTCTTTTTCTCATAAAAAAGGATGAAAAGACCTTCATGGAAAATCCGGAGCTTTATTCAAATCACAGTCAATTAAAAACAGCCAAGATACTCGTAATCATAGGATTGGTATTAGGGGTATTATATTTGATATTTAATATTTACAACCTTTGGGCCATGGGTGGATGGGATGAGGCCATGAGGAGATCACAAGAGATCATGGAGCAATTTGGACTGGAAGAATAATCCTAAATAACAAATCATATGAACCAACAATCACTTCCCGGGGCCAGTAACGCGCTTACGATGGGAATACTATCGGTAGTATTGACCCTTCTTTGCTGTGGTCCATTTGGCATAATTTTTACGATCATAGGACTTAACAGCGCAAGTAAGGCCGAGCGACTTTACAGGGATAACCCCGGTATGTATACTGGCTATGAGAATGTTAAAACAGGAAGGGTGTTGTCTTATGTAGGTCTTGCCCTGGCCATATGTTACTTATTCTTTGTAATCCTATACTTTGGGGCCATCGTTGCTTTAATTACGGCAGGAGAATTCAATAACTTTTAAATAAAAAAACCCCGAAAATTCGGGGTTTTTCATTTATTTTAAAAACTTAATTAGCTACCTCACTCATGAACTTTAGGCGGTATAACCGAAGTTCTTCATCTTCATAATCGCCATCGAATTCCTTTAAGGCTTCTTCAATATCATCAGATTCAGCGTCTAAGAAATAATCGTGAATCTCATCTTGCTGATCTTCATCCAGGATCTCATCGATCCAATAACCGATGTTTAGCTTTGTTCCGCTAAAAACTATCTGTTCCATTTCCTTTACCAGTTCATTTATCTCGAGTCCTTTAGCCGCTGCTATATCATCTAAGGGTAATTTTCTATCTACATTCTGAATGATGTACAATTTTAACCCGGAATTGGCCCCGGTACTTTTTACGACCAGGTCATCTGGCCTGATGACATCATTTTCCTCCACATAAGTAGCAATCATTTCTAGAAAAGGAGTGCCGTACTTCTTCGCTTTTCCTTCTCCAACACCGTGTATGGTGATCATCTCTTCCATACTCACCGGATATTTTAAGGCCATATCCTCCAAAGAAGGATCCTGAAATACTACGAAAGGAGGGACATCCAGCTTTTTGGCTTCCTTTTTTCTAAGATCTTTCAGGAGTTTTAATAATCGATCATCGGCTACACCCCCAGATTTTTTGGCAGCGGTAACAATAGCGTCATCCATCTCTGCATTGTAGACATGGTCTTTGGTCATCATAAAGGAAGTCGGTTGCTTTAAGAAGGTCTCACCAGCTTTGGTTACATGAAGAATCCCATACCGTTCAATTTCCTTTTTTAAAAGGCCGGCCACCAGGGCTTGCCGTATTAAGGCCATCCAATATTCTTTGGACCTGTCTGCCCCTGAGCCATAGACATCCTTTTCTTCTGTTTTATGGGAGGCAATCAACGCATTGGTAGTTCCGACCAATGTTTTTACGATTTCCTTCGACTTAAATTTTTCACTGGTTCCTTGTATCACTCTGATCAGTTTAACCACGTTATCCATGGCTTCTTCCTTCTCTTTTGGGTTCCTTGCGTTGTCATCCATACCGGCCCCTTCCCCATTCACTTCATCGAAATCTTCTCCAAAATAATGCAAGATGAATTTTCTTCTGGAAATAGAGGTCTCTGCATAGGCAACGATCTCCTGTAATAATGCGTTCCCGATCTCTTGTTCTGCGACAGGTTTCCCGGACATGAACTTTTCAAGTTTCTCAACGTCTTTATAAGAATAGAAAGCAAGACAATGTCCTTCTCCGCCATCCCTGCCGGCCCTGCCGGTTTCCTGGTAATAACTCTCAATACTTTTAGGGATATCGTGATGGATCACAAAACGAACATCTGGTTTGTCAATACCCATTCCAAAGGCTATTGTAGCAACTACCACATCCACATCTTCCATTAAGAACATGTCTTGATATTTCGATCTGGTCTTCCCATCAAAACCGGCATGGTAAGGCACTGCGCTTACACCATTTACCTGCAGTACTTGTGACAACTCTTCAACCTTCTTACGGCTGAGGCAATAGATTATACCAGATTTACCCGTGTTCTTTTTTACAAAACGTATTATGTCTGCATCTACATTCTTGGTCTTAGGTCGTACCTCATAGAACAAATTAGGTCTGTTGAATGATGCTTTAAATAATTTGGCATCTGTGATCCCCAGATTCTTAACTATGTCTTCCTGCACTTTTGGGGTTGCTGTGGCAGTGAGGCCCACGATAGGAATATCATCTCCCAATCTATTGATGATAGACCTTAAATTTCTGTATTCTGGTCGGAAATCGTGTCCCCATTCGGAGATACAATGCGCCTCATCTATAGCAACAAAGGAAAGTGGAACCGACTGCAAAAATTGAATGTACTCTTCTTTTGTAAGGGATTCCGGGGCAACGTATAATAATTTAGTGATCCCATCCGAAATATCTTGTTTTACCTGCTTTACCTCCGATTTGTTCAGTGATGAATTCAAGACATGAGCAACTCCGTGATTTGAAGAGATACCTCTGAGGGCGTCAACCTGGTTCTTCATCAGAGCGATCAAGGGAGAAACTACGATGGCAGTACCCTCTTTCATTAGTGCAGGAAGCTGGTAACAAAGAGATTTTCCACCCCCGGTAGGCATAATTACAAAAGTGTTGTTCCCTTCTATAACATTTTTAATTACATCTTCCTGAAGACCTTTGAACGTAGAAAATCCGAAATATTTTTTTAGTGAAGTCTGAAGTTGCGTATCATTCAATACCATTACGTAATGATTTGTTTTATCCCACCGGCATTAAAAATCCCTTACATCACAATAAGCTATTGTTTACTAAATGTCTTTGGGCTATTGAAGTATTTTTCTTGTGTTATAAGAATACCCTATAAAATAAGTTTGCGTAATTTTGTTTTCTTAAATATAATACATTCTTTTAGAAAGCGATTACATTTTCAGACAAAATCTGCATTCAATTTCACAAAATCATCAAGTTACTTTGAACAAGAATAAAAGCATTTTGGAACTGGCACAAAAAACCATCCGTACCGAAGGAGACGCCATCCACCATTTGGCTACCCTTCTGGATGATCAATTTGGTAATGCGGTGGATTGTATTTACAACGGAAAAGGGAGGGTGGTCATAACCGGAATTGGAAAAAGTGCATTGATTGCCTCAAAAATCGTGGCCACATTAAATTCTACCGGCACCCCTGCGATCTTTATGCATGCGGCAGATGCTATACATGGCGACTTGGGGACTATTCAGCAGAATGATATCGTTATCTGCATCTCCAAAAGTGGTAATACTCCGGAGATCAAATTACTTGTTCCATTGATCAAAATAGGCGGTAATAAATTAATTTCAATTACAGGTAATACCGCATCTTATTTGGCCGAGCAGTCAGATTTTGTTTTGAACACGTATGTAGAGAAGGAAGCCTGCCCCAATAACCTTGCCCCTACCACAAGTACTACCGCCCAACTTGTAATGGGAGATGCATTGGCCATTTGCTTATTGGAACTCAGAGGATTTAGTCCCAAGGATTTTGCAAAATTTCATCCCGGTGGTACTTTAGGTAAAAAATTATACCTGCGTGTTGCGGATATTGCCAGTAAAAATATGAAGCCAGCGGTAGAGGCCAATACCGCCATAAAGAATGTTATCGTTGAGATCTCAGAAAAAATGCTGGGAGTTGCAGCCGTAATGGAAGAAGGTACATTGATAGGTATTGTAACGGATGGGGATATCCGTAGGATGTTAAACAAGTACGAAAACATCAATGGTCTAACGGCAAGAGACATCATGACCAAAGACCCTAAGACCATTGAACCGGAAGTTTTGGCGGTCAATGCGCTGAAGGAGATGCAAAACAATGGCATCTCCCAGTTGCTTGTCAAAAAAGATGGTGCTTATTTGGGAGTAGTACATTTACACAACCTTATTAACGAAGGTATTCTCTAATGGCAAAGCAAACCACGGACCCCAATGAAATGTCTTTCCTGGATCATCTGGAAGAGTTACGCTGGCATTTGATACGCTCAACCTTGGCGGTGGTCATCGTAGGAATGGTGGCCTTTTTAATGAAGGATTTTATTTTTGATACGGTCATATTTGGTCCTAAAAAACCCGATTTTCCGACCTACGCCCTCTTTTGCAAACTATCTAAAATGTTAGGGTTCAGCGAAGCGTTTTGTAGTACAGAACCCTTATTCAGGGTACAAAGCAGGGTTATGGCAGGTCAGTTTTCAGCGCATATCTGGACGTCTATCTGGGCCGGCTTCATAATAGCCTTTCCTTATATTTTATATGAGCTTTGGCGTTTTATTAGCCCGGGGTTGTATGAAAAAGAACGCAGTAATTCCAGAGGTTTTATCCTGGTAGCTTCCCTGCTCTTTTTCATGGGAGTACTCTTTGGATATTATGTTGTAGCGCCACTATCCATTAACTTCCTGGGGGGATACACTGTTAGTGAAGAGGTATTTAATGATATTGATCTGAGCTCCTATATTTCTACGGTAAGGGCTGCGGTTATTGCCTGTGGGCTTATTTTTGAACTACCCATCATTATCTATTTCCTAACCAAAGTAGGCCTGGTAACACCCGAGATCTTAAAAAAATACAGAAAGATTGCCCTGGTTATCGTTCTTATTATTTCAGCGGTCATCACACCACCAGATGTAGCCAGTCAGATCATTGTGGCCATACCCGTCCTCATCCTTTATCAATTGAGTATCTATATCTCTGGTCGTGTGTTGAAGCGGGAAGCTAAAAAAGCAAAAAAATATGCCAAATCAACTTGAAGAATTTAATGCCTATCGGACCAGAATGAACGAAAAGTTACTGGGTGCCGATAATAAATTAATAAAGCGCATCTTTAATCTGGACACCAATGCCTATGCCGCAGGTGCCCTGGACGTTAAGACCAAGGAATTACTCGGTCTTGTAGCTTCGGCAGTACTGCGTTGTGACGATTGTGTAAAATACCATTTGGAAAGCGCGCATAAAGTGGGAACAAGCAAGGAAGAAGTAATGGAAACCCTCGGAATCGCAACGCTCGTTGGTGGTACTATTGTGGTTCCACATTTACGAAGAGCTTATGAATTTTGGGAACTCCTGGAAAATCAGGAAGGTTAAAAAAAATGTAATTCCTTTTCCCTCCTTACAGAATACTGTAGTTTTGACCATACTATGAAGTTACGAGCAGAAAATATCATGAAGGCCTACCGCGGCCGAAAAGTTGTGAAGGGTATTTCTCTGGAGGTCAACCAAGGGGAGATCGTAGGATTGTTAGGTCCTAATGGTGCCGGAAAGACTACATGTTTTTACATGATCGTTGGCTTGATAAAACCCAATGGAGGAAAGATCTATCTGGACAATACAGAGATCACAAAATTCCCCATGTATAAAAGGGCTCAAAACGGCATTGGATACCTCGCACAGGAGGCATCGGTATTTCGAAAACTAAGTATTGAGAAAAATATTTTGAGTGTGCTTCAACTCACCAAGCTCAGTAAAAAGGAGCAGCACCTGAAAATGGAACAACTCATTGAAGAATTTGGCCTGGGTCATATCAGAAAGAACAGGGGTGACCTCCTTTCCGGAGGTGAACGAAGAAGGACAGAAATTGCCAGAGCACTGGCTACGGATCCGAAATTTATTTTACTCGATGAACCTTTTGCAGGAGTAGATCCTGTGGCGGTAGAAGACATACAACGCATTGTGGCCCAATTAAAAGACAAGAATATCGGTATCCTGATCACAGACCACAACGTACAGGAGACCCTAGCCATCACAGAGCGCTCCTATCTTATGTTTGAAGGGGGTATCTTAAAATCTGGAATACCCGAAGATCTGGCAGAAGACGAAATGGTTCGTAAAGTATACCTGGGACAAAATTTTGAACTTCGAAAGAAGAAACTGGAATTTTAGATAATATCCCTCCCGGCTCAATCCAAAAAAATGCTATCATCTGCTTCCCTAGGAATTGATCTTATCTTCATGAGGAATAAAAAATGAACTCAGAAGGTAAAAAATAATAATTGCCGGGATCGCTAAAAACTTCATTGTACCAATGAATACAAGACTAACCAGAATGAAGATATAGCGCAGTGCATTGTCCTTAAAATCCCATGTCTTGAATTTTAAGGCGAACAAGGGAATTGGAGCATTTAATAAAAAACTACTAAGAACCGTAAGAACTAATAAAAACCAGGGATTCAGAATGATGGTGTTGAGGGCATCGTTGCCGTTGAACATAAGGATGAGCGGCAGGGAAATTATTAGAAGAGCATTAGCAGGTGTGGGTAAGCCAATAAAGGAGGATACCTGATTTTCATCTATATTAAAGCGTGCCAATCTATAAGCCGATGATAGTGTAATGGCAAAACCAAAAAACGGCAAAATGTCATAAAAAGAGTCCCAATTCAAGGTCTCTGCGATTTTTAAATTCCAGCCCCCTGTCTCGCTCATAGTAAGTAATTGGAACATTACAATACCAGGAACCAACCCAAAAGTGATCATATCTGCCAGGGAATCTAATTGAATTCCTAACGGACTCTGTACCTTTAGAGCTCGTGCAGACAGACCATCCAGAAAATCGAACAGAAGTCCCAGAAATACAAAAAATGCCATAAACTCCCACTGATTCCTTACCGCAAAAACAACGGCCAGGCAGCCCGAAAATACATTGAGAAGGGTTAGAATATTTGGTATATGTTGCTTCACTAGACTATGTTTCCCGTAAAAATAGTATAATTTTTATGGAAGATGATTTGTCCGGTAATTTATTCAGATATTTGTCTCATCAAAAAAATAGCCTGCAGATAAGCTTGCAAGATGACGATTAAGCATACTATTCTCCTTGTTTTACTTTTCATTCTGGTCCCCGTGCATTCCCAGGAATCATTTCTATCGGAAAAGGCCGTTGTTAGCGTTCTCACCTGTGGTCCCGGGACAGATCTTTACGCTTCCTTCGGACATACTTCCTTTCGGGTTCAGGATAGTGAAAAAGGGATCGACTGGATCTACAATTATGGGACCTTCGATTTCAATACCCCTAATTTCTATTCAAAATTTGCCAGAGGTAAGTTGCTTTATTCCTTAAGTAAGCAGCGATTTTCAAACTTTCTTTACTCTTATCAGCTGGAAAACAGATGGGTGAAAGAACAACTCCTCGACTTATCCAATGCAGAAAAAAATGACTTATTCTCTTTTTTGGAGGTCAATTACTTACCAGAGAATAGAAAGTACAAATACGATTTTCTATTTGACAATTGTTCCACTAAAATCCCAACCATCTTAAAAGATATCCTTGGAAAAGACCTGGAATACATAGCCTATAAAGATTCTTATGCAGCCACCTTTCGTGACCTGATTCAAGAAAATTTGATCTGGAATTCCTGGTCTAGTTTTGGAATAGATCTGGCCCTGGGTTCTGTGATCGACAAAAAAGCTACACCTGCCCAGTACATGTTCTTGCCCAACTATGTCCTACGTCAGTTAGAGCATGCAGAACTGAATGGCGCACCCATCGTACAACGTGAAAGGACCATACTAGATTACAATATTCAAAACAGGGGTAACTTCTTCACTGCCTCACCTTTGTTTTGGTTTGGACTATTATTTCTCTTTACGGTTACGATCACTTATATAGACATCAAGAATAAGGTGCGGAGCAGAGTCATGGATATCGTTCTTTTCTTGATCACCGGCATTGCAGGATGTATCATTTTCTTTCTATGGTTCTTAACAGATCATCAGGCCACCGCACAAAACCTTAATATTCTCTGGGCCTTTCCTTTTAATTTAGTCCTTGTATATTATCTGCTGCGTAGTTCTTCTACACCGGCATGGGTAACCTGGTATCTTTTAGGACTTTTGATCCTCATTGCATGTACGGTGATTATCTGGTTACTGGAAATTCAAATTTTTTCTCCAGTGTTGGCGGTGGTACTTGCCACCCTTTCCGTGAGATATGGCTTTTTGTTTTACAGGGCAAAAAAACTAGAAATCTTTACGGTATGAATCTAGTCTCTGTTGAAGGGATCTCTAAATCTTTTGGGGAGAGGATTCTCTTTTCGGATCTTTCCTTTGGAATCAACAAGGATCAAAAGATAGCTCTTATAGCCCAAAATGGAACTGGCAAGACATCTATTCTAAATATTTTAGGCGGTAAAGACAACCCAGACAATGGTTTGGTTACAGTACGAAAAAGTACCCGGATCTCTTATTTGGAGCAAGATCCTCAATTAGATCCCAACCTTACCATTGAAGAGGCCATTTTTGCCTCAGATAATGAGGTGCTGAAAGTAATACAGAATTATGAACACGCTTTGGAAGAGCCGGAGAATGAAAAAAAATACCAAAAAGCATTCGAAGCCATGGAGCGTTTTGAAGCCTGGGATTTTGAGACACAATACAAGCAAATACTTTTTAAATTACAGCTAGAGGATCTGAAAGCTAAAATAGGCTCTTTATCGGGTGGGCAAAAGAAGCGTATAGCACTTGCCAACGCCCTGCTAAACAGACCAGATCTGCTAATCCTCGATGAACCTACCAACCATCTAGACCTTGAAATGATAGAATGGTTAGAACAGTATTTTACAAAAGAGAATATTACCCTCTTCATGGTTACGCACGACCGTTATTTTCTGGAACGGGTATGTAATGAGATCATTGAGCTCGAGAATGGGCAGCTCTATTCCTACAAGGGGAACTATTCCTATTATCTTGAAAAAAAAGAAGCCCGGGAAATCCAGGAAGCCTCTGAACTACACAAATCAAAGCAATTGTTCAAAAAAGAATTGGACTGGATGCGCAGACAACCGAAAGCCCGTACTACCAAATCCAAGTCGCGTATTGACGATTTCTTTGAAATAAAGAACAAGGCTCAACAACGACGCAAGGAACACGAGGTTCAATTAGAAATAAATATGGAACGCCTTGGGAGCAAGATCCTGGAATTCCACAATGTTGGAAGGGCATATCCTGGAAAGCCTATTCTGACAAAATTCAATTATAATTTTTTAAAGGGAGAACGTCTTGGGATCATAGGTAAGAATGGTACTGGCAAGACAACCTTCTTAAATCTGCTGACGGGCAGCGATATACCCGATACTGGAAAGATCGTCACAGGGGAAACACTCAAATTTGGATATTACACTCAGGACGGGATAGCAATAAAAGAAGGACAGAAGGTTATTGATGTCATCAGAGAGATAGGTGATTACATTCCTTTAAAAAAAGGCAGACAACTTTCTGCACAACAATTATTGGAACGCTTTCTTTTCGATCGTAAGAAACAATATGATTTTGTTGAAAAACTAAGTGGTGGTGAGCGCAAGCGATTATATCTATGCACAGTACTCATTCAAAACCCTAATTTTTTGATCCTTGACGAACCCACCAACGATCTTGACGTGGTAACGCTGAATGTGCTCGAATCCTTTCTGCTAGATTATCCAGGATGTTTGGTTGTGGTCTCACATGACCGGTATTTCATGGATAAGATAGTTGATCATCTTTTTATATTCAGGGGGGATGGGGTCATCGACGATTTTCCTGGTAATTACTCAGATTTCAGGGCTTATGAGGATAGTCAGATCCATGAAAAAAGGAATGAGGCGAATGATGAAAAAAATATCAATTCTACTGATAAAAAACAATGGCGCGAAGAAGGTAAAGGCAAAAAATTGTCTTATTCTGAACAAAAGGAATACAAGCAATTAGAGAAAGAGATCAAGATTTTAGAAAAGAAAAGACATCAGATCCAACATGAATTTCTGGATGCTGGCTTATCCGGGGAACAGATAGCTGAACTATCCAGATCTTTACAGGAAATAGAGAACAGTATAGAGCAGAAAACAGAACGATGGTTTGAACTGTCTCTTCTCATTGAAGAATAAGGGCCTGCCTTGGCCACTTTACACATTTAAGACATGATGTATCGCCTATGGACCTATTTGAGATTTCTCGTACACTCCACCAATCAACATGGGGTTCATTCACCATTTGTTTACCAGTACCTCACCAATTCTTTATACAAACGCACCAGGCACAAGGGTAGCAGGGTGATGAATGTATTGTTGAAGAGTATACAATATTTTAATCTGCAGTCCATCATTCTAAGAACGGACGCCAAGGATCTCGAAAATCAACTTTTCAAAGTCTATCCGGATTTGACATTAAAACGCAGCCCGGCAGATCTCATCTACATTGGGAAAAATCAATTACTTGAAATTACTGCCGGATGGCTTCATGATCAATGCCATGAAGGAAGTATGGTTTTACTAGAAGATATTCACGGAAACAGGAAAACCTCAGCGATGTGGGATTCCCTTTGCCAAAATAGCTGGGCAACCGTTTCCATAGATTTTTATTTCGGAGGTATCATATTTTTGCGAGCTCATCAGGTAAAGCAACATTTTAGGATTCGAATTTAATCTCTTAATTTTAGCAAGATTTTAGTCTTATGGATAACACTGTCTATTATATTCTGGGTATCGTTGCTGTCATTTATATAGCCCTGTCTGTTTTTAACAAAAAAAGATCGAAAGAACGCAAGTCGCGCAAGTTTATGGATGGCTATGACCGAAAGAATAAAAAAAATAACACATAACTGAACAAAAAGTCATAAATGAAGATATACACAAAGACCGGTGATGAGGGGATGACAGCACTTTTTGGTGGGACACGTGTACCCAAACATCACATTCGCATACAAAGCTATGGAACCGTAGATGAACTTAATTCCTGGTTGGGTCTGTTGAGAGATCAGGATATTTCAAAAGAGTATCAGGATTTGCTCATGAAGATACAAAAGGACCTGTTTACGGTGGGGGCCATATTAGCGACCGATCCGGAAAAGGCGGTTTTGAAAAGTGGAAAAGAAAGGCTAAATATTCCCAAAATTAGTGCTGCCGATGTAACGCTGTTGGAAGAAGCGATGGATAAAATGGATGCGTCGCTGTCCCCAATGACTCATTTTGTACTGCCCGGGGGGCATCAGACCGTGTCATACTGTCATATAGCTCGTACTGTTTGCCGCAGGGCCGAACGCATGGCGTGTCTTTTGCATGAAAATCAACCTTTTGAAGCAACAGTATTGTCTTACCTGAATCGTTTGTCTGACTATCTTTTCGTATTGTCAAGAAAATTGTCTTTTGATTTGAAGGCTGACGAGATCAAATGGATCCCGGAAAAAAAAGGCTAATAAATCCCTTCTTTCTTCGTTATCAAAGTATTGAAAATGCATTTTTCAAAAAAAACTTTGAAATAAACCGTAAAAAACTTGATAGTCTGGGTTTAAAAATTATTTTTGCAAAAAATTAAAAATATACTTGCACAATGTATTGGACGTTAGAATTAGCATCTTATTTAAGTGATGCACCCTGGCCGGCGACCAAGGACGAATTGATAGATTACGCCATAAGAACAGGAGCCCCTTTGGAAGTAGTGGAGAACCTTCAATCTATGGAAGAAGAAGGAGGAGAAATCTATGAGAGTATTGAGGAAATATGGCCAGACTATCCCACGGAAGAAGACTACCTCTGGAATGAGGATGAATATTAATATTTAGATCAAATAGCATCAAAAAGTCTCTTCGGAGGCTTTTTTTTTATGTAATTTTGACAGACTTTAAGCGGAATTTGCGGTGAATTCGAAACTGGAATGGCTTTTGCTTTCTTTGAGTATCGAAAGAATAGAAATAGAATTTAAATTTTAATGCACATCACTGCCCGTACTACCACCCAAGACAAGGATGTAGATAATATATAAATCCATGAGTTTATTAAATAGCGTTTTAAAGGCATTTGTAGGAGATAAATCCAAAAAAGATGTCAAGGAATTACAGCCTTTGGTTCAACAGATCAATTCCTTTGGCGATGCCATGCAGTCATTATCAAACGACGAACTCCGAGCGAAGACAGACAGTTTTAAAGCTACCATAGCTGAGGCCTGTTCAGATATGACGAAGCAGATAGAAGAACTAAAGGATGAGGTAAATACCTCAAACGACATTGACAAGAATGAAGAGATATATGCTCAGATAGACAAGCTCGAAGATGACGCGTATAAGATCACACAAGACACGCTGGACATGCTGTTACCGGAAGCTTTTGCCGTGGTAAAGGAGACCGCGAAGAGGTTTAGGGATAATGAAACACTAACGGTAACCGCTACAGAGAACGATCGAATGTTGTCCGGTAATAAAGAGTATGTTTCCCTTGAAGGTGAGAAAGCCATTTGGAAGAATTCATGGGATGCAGCCGGAAAAGAAGTTACCTGGGATATGGTGCACTACGATGTGCAACTCATTGGCGGAATTGCATTGCATCAGGGAAAAGTAGCCGAGATGCAAACCGGAGAAGGGAAAACACTTGTGGCTACCTTGCCTATGTATCTTAATGCACTTCCCGGAAAAGGAACACACCTGGTTACCGTCAATGACTATCTTGCAAAAAGGGATAGTGCGTGGATGGGTCCTATCTTTGAATTCCATGGACTTTCGGTAGATTGTATTGACAAACACCGCCCTAATTCAGATGGCCGAAGAGCAGCCTATAATGCGGATATAACCTACGGAACAAATAATGAATTCGGATTTGATTATCTAAGAGACAATATGGCCCATACTCCGGGCGATCTGGTTCAGAGACCCCACTACTACACCATTGTGGATGAGGTAGATTCTGTACTTATTGACGATGCCCGTACCCCTCTTATCATCTCAGGACCAGTACCCGAAGGAGACCGACATGAATTTAATGAATTGCGCCCCAAAGTGATGGAGATTGTAGACATACAACGCAAACATTTAACGGGCGTATTGGCAGAAGCCAAAAAGAAGATCTCCGAAGGGGACACAAAAGAAGGTGGTCTTTTGTTATTACGGGTTCACCGCGGACTCCCAAAAAATAAAGCCCTCATCAAATACCTTAGTGAAGAGGGTATCAAACAATTATTACAAAAGACCGAAAATTTCTACATGCAGGACAACAATCGGGAAATGCCTGTGGTAGATTCGGATCTTTTATTTGTAATTGACGAAAAGAACAATCAGATTGAACTTACGGATAAGGGTATTGAACATATTTCCGGAGATCAATCCAAAGACTTTTTTGTGATGCCCGATATTGGCAGTGAGATCGCCAAGATAGAGAATCAGGATCTCGGTATTGAAGAAGAAGCTTCCCTGAAAGAAGAGTTATTCAAGGATTTTGCCATAAAAAGTGAGCGAATCCATACCATGAGTCAGTTGTTGAAAGCCTATACCCTGTTCGAGAAAGATGTAGAATATGTGGTAATGGAGAACAAAGTAATGATCGTTGACGAACAAACGGGTCGTATTATGGATGGTCGCCGCTATTCGGACGGATTGCACCAGGCTATAGAAGCTAAGGAAAACGTAAAGATAGAGGCCATGACCCAGACCTTTGCCACCATTACGCTTCAGAACTATTTCCGGATGTACAAGAAACTAGCTGGTATGACCGGTACTGCGATAACCGAAGCAGGAGAACTTTGGGAGATCTACAAATTAGATGTCATGGAGATCCCAACCAACAGACCCATTGCCAGGGATGACAGGAACGACCTAATTTATAAGACCAAACGGGAAAAATACAACGCAATTATTGATGAGGTAACCCAGTTATCCCAACAAGGGAGACCTGTCTTGATAGGAACTACCTCGGTTGAGATCTCAGAATTACTCTCCAGGATGTTGGGCATTCGTAAAATAAACCACAATGTCCTGAATGCCAAATTGCACAAGAAAGAAGCCGATATTGTGGCCGAAGCCGGAAACGCAGGTATAGTAACTATTGCGACCAACATGGCAGGTAGGGGTACTGATATAAAACTTTCCGATGCTGTGAAAAAGGCCGGGGGCCTTGCCATTGTGGGAACAGAAAGACACGATTCCAGAAGGGTGGATAGGCAGTTACGCGGTAGGTCCGGTAGACAGGGAGATCCTGGGAGTTCGCAGTTCTACGTATCCCTGGAGGATAATTTAATGCGCCTATTTGGTTCGGACAGGGTGGCAAAGATGATGGACAGAATGGGGCTGGAAGAGGGCGAAGTAATTCAGCACTCTATGATGACCAAATCCATAGAACGTGCTCAGAAAAAAGTGGAAGAGAATAACTTCGGTATCAGAAAGCGATTGTTGGAATACGATGATGTTATGAATGCCCAGCGGGAGGTTGTTTACAAAAGGAGGCGCCATGCCCTGCAGGGTGAACGACTTAAAGTAGATATCGCGAATATGATCTATGACACCTGTGAGGTCATTACCGAATCTAACAAAGAGGTTAATGATTACAAAAATTTTGAATTTGAACTGATCAAATATTTTTCCACTACCTCTCCTATTACCTCGGAAGAATTCGGCAAACTAGGTTTACAGGAGATCAGTACCAGGGTGTACAATGCCGTTTATGCGCATTATCAGCAAAAAATGGAACGCAGTGCTTCTACCGCCTTCCCGGTCATCAAAAAGGTCTATGAAGATAATTCCAATAAATTTGAACGTATCGTAGTTCCTTTTACAGATGGGATCAAAACCCTGAATGTGGTCACCGATCTTAAAGAAGCTTACGATAGTTCCGGAAAACAACTGGTCACAGATTTTGAGAAGAATATAACCCTTGCGATCATTGATGAAGCGTGGAAAACACATCTGCGCAAAATGGATGAATTAAAGCAATCTGTTCAATTGGCAGTGCATGAGCAGAAAGATCCTCTACTGATCTATAAGTTTGAAGCATTTGAGCTCTTTAAAGGAATGATAGACAGAGTAAATAAGGATGTGGTCTCCTTCCTGTTCAAAGGGGAATTACCATCGGGAAATACTGATGAAATTCAGGAAGCAAGGAATGTTCGTAAGAAAAAGGAAGATCTTAAGACCACTAAAGAAGAGATCCCTAATAGTGATGAATTGGCGGCCAGGAACAGGGCTGTAGGCCAAAATCAGGGAGGACGCCCTCAGGTCACAGAAACCATTGTCAGGGAAAAACCAAAAATTGGTAGAAACGACCGGGTGACCATAAAGAATGTAATGTCTGGTGAGAGTAAAACGATAAAATACAAACAGGCCGAACCTTTAATAGATAAAGGGGAATGGGTGCTTATTGATTCATAAAAATCACCTTATTTACACTAAAAGGGATAGTCAGCCGGCTATCCCTTTTTGTTTATTAGAATACCCCGGCACAGAAACTTTAGACGTCCGGGCTATTGATTATCTTCCAAAACATAAGTAGCTTTACAACATAGGTGTAGGGAAACAGCTTTGGAAATACTTCCAGGATCAGTTTAAATTTAGGTATTATGAATAACAAGTACATTGACCAAGAACGGCATAAGGATAAGGAAAAGCTCTTATTGAAGGCTACTAATTATGCTTCAATTTTGAGCCTTGCTTTCTTTTTGATTTGTTTCACCCTATTAGATATTCATTCTACTCTATCCTTCATCTTCCTCGCCTTTTCATTAATTGGTTTAAGTAATACCTATGCCTATAAATTTCATAACAACCTATCACTTGCGTACCATATTTCCTCTGTTTCAAGTTTAATAGCTGCCACTGCCATAACTGTACTAAGCGGTGGTATCTACAGCCCCTTTCTTTTTATCCTTACCCTATTGGTCCTGGCTGGCTATGCAACTGAAAGGTCTTATGGGAGAATCTATTTATTTGCGATCTCCATTTTGGCCTTACTGATCTTTCTGCAGGGAAGATTTCTTGAATTCAATATCCCCAATGAAATTCCCGAAAATACCCGTGATATTTTTGCCTTGCTTAGTGTTTTGTTCGCTGTTTATTTGTTGGGGGGTATCTTTGGAAAGGACTTGATGCATGTACATCATCAATTATACGAGTCAAAGCGGGAAATGCTGGCAAAAAGCGAAGAGAAAGATACCTTACTTAAAGAAGTTCACCACCGTGTAAAGAACAATTTGCAAACCGTTTCGAGTTTATTGAGCCTTCAATCCAGGGGTATTGAGGACCCACGGACAAAGAGCATTTTAAAAAGCAGTCAAAACCGGGTGATTTCAATGGCCATGGTACATGAAATGTTGTATATGCGGGAGGACCTGTCTAAGATCCAATACAAGACCTATGTGCGTGAGCTCAGCGAATATTTGGTTAAATCGGTTAAAGGAGCTAACAATAAAGTTAGTCTCAATATCGATATCCCTGATATTGAACTCAGTATAGATACCGCCATTCCACTTGGCTTGTTGATCAACGAGGCCATTACCAATTCTCTTAAATACGGTATCAAGGATGATCATGAAGGAGAGATCTATATCTCCATAGAAAAAGAGGATGAACACAGCTATGTGCTGCATATAGGAGATAATGGTGCCGGGTATTCAGACTCACTTACTTCAAAGAATAGCGGCTCGCTTGGTTTAAAACTAATTCATAACCTTGCCAGACAACTCAAGGGGACTATCACCAGAGATCCCTCTAAAAAAGGCACCAACTATATTGTTAAGTTCAGAGAAATAGAACCACAGCCATTCCCTTCAGTTGCATAGGCACAGAGGGTACCGTCTTATTTATTTCTTTTTCATTCCAGCGGAGTTCTGGGTCAGCTTGTTAGGGTTTTATCCCTATATTTAAAAATTATAAAAACTAAATACATGACCATGCAAAAGATCATTTGCCTCTTCCTTTTATGCAGCCTTACCTCCCTTCAGAGTCAGGATTATTTCTTAAAAAAATACGAACCTTTCCAAGACGATATTCCTTCACCGGAAGAATTTCTTGGATATGGCATTGGTGAAAGGCATACAAGGCACGATCTTATTGTAGCCTATTTTAAAAAGTTGGCAGAGGTTTCTGAGCGTGTTACCTTTTACGAATACGGAAAAACGCATGAAGGCAGAATTCTAAGCATGCTGACCATTACCACTCCTGAGAATCTCAGAAATCTGGACGCTTTAAAAGCGCAACACCTGGCATTTACGGATCCAAATAGGTCACCCACGAATTACGATGAGGTACCCGTTTTTATCAATTTAGCTTACAATGTACATGGAAATGAACCATCCAGTTCCGAAGCCGCCCTGCTTTCTGCCTATACCTTTGCGGCATCTAACGCTACCGAAATTATAAATTACCTCAGCAAGGCTGTGGTCTTTATTGACCCTGCCATAAATCCTGATGGAAGAGACAGGCATACCCAATGGGCCAATAGTTACCAGGGCAGCCCCCTGGTGGCAGACCCTCAAGATGCAGAGCATGATGAATACTGGCCCGGAGGGAGAACCAATCATTACTGGTTCGACCTGAATCGGGACTGGCTACTGGCCATTAATCCCGAAAGCAGGGGGAAACTTAATTGGTATCATGAATGGTACCCCAACGTAGTCACAGATTTCCATGAAATGGGGAGCCAAAGCACTTATTTTTTTGAACCAATGAAAACAAATGGTTCGCTGGATCCTATTATGCCCAAAGAGAATTACGAAGACCTGAATTCCATGTTTGGAGCCTATTATGCGAAAGCTTTGGACAGCATAGGATCCCTATACTTCACTAAAGAAGTTTTTGATGGCACCTATCCGGGCTATGGATCCTCCTATCCCGATCTGCAGGGCGGACTTGGTTTACTCTTTGAGCAGGCCAGTTCCAGGGGTCATAAACAAACTACAGCTTTTGGAGAGATCACCTTCCCATTCACCATCCGGAATCAATATACCTCTAGTATTACTACTGTTAAGGCAGCGGTAGAAAACAAAGCATATCTTAGAAAATATCAACAAGATTTCTTTAGGAGTGCGCTCACAAATGCCGGTAAAAGCGCTATCAAAGCATATAAATTTGGAGACAACTACGATCAAAACAGGGTAAAAGCATTTATTGATAAACTATTACTGCATAAAATAAATGTATATAAAAGCGACGACAGATCATACCTGGTACCAACAAAGCAGCCCCAGTACCGCATGGTACAAACTATGTTTGAAACGTATACCAAATACCGGGATAGTGTTTATTATGATGCCTCTGCCTGGTCCGTAGCCAATTTCTATAATATTGGATACCAGGGGGTGACAAAGGCCAGTCTTGGAGATCCTGTCCTTTCTACAAAAGATATAGCTGTAGTTGCGCCGGTGCAACGATCTAATTATGCATATCTGATAGATTGGGATGATTATAATGCACCCGCTGTCCTCAATTATCTGCAACAAAATGGATTAGTTTTATCTGCTTCCTTTAAACCTTTTACTTCCAAAACAACTACAGGAAACAAGTCCTTCAATTATGGCACCCTATTAGTACCCGTCTCGCTACAAAAGAAAAGCGGTGAAGAGGTCTTTAGTCTTTTGAGCAAGGCACAACAGAAGTTTAACGTCCCTATGTACTCGGTCTCCTCTGGTTTTAACTTAATGGGAGTAGATCTGGGCAGCAGATATGTACAGCCTGTCACAAAACCAAAGGCAGCCATGATCATAGGTGAAGGAGTACGTTCCTATGAAGCAGGAGAGGTTTGGCATTTATTGGATACTCGGGTTCATATGCCTATAACCAAGATCCCGATCCGAAATTTTAACAGAGCCGACCTGGATAAATACAATACCCTGGTAATGGTCTCCGGCTCTTATTCCTTCAACAAAAAAACGATGGACAATATAAAGGCATGGGTAGAGAAGGGCAATACACTTATTACCATTGGTACTGCTTCCAAGTGGGCCATTGACAAAAAATTGGTAAAAGAAAGCCTTATTAAAGAAGAGAAAGATTCAACTAAAACGGCCACAAGAAAGCCCTATGTAGATGCCAGTGAAAATCTTGGAAAAGAAAGTGTGGGTGGAATAATTGTGAAGGCACAATTAGACCTTACCCATCCTCTTGGGTTCGGGTACAGGAATGAAATGATTCCGGTATACAAGAATAACACCGTTTGGCTGGCGCCCAGTAAAAATGAATATGCGACCGTTGCTAAATACGCACCCCAGCCCTTAATAGATGGGTTTATTACCGATGCCAATAGAGATACGTATTTGAAACCCTCAGCCTCCCTGTTGGTGAGTTCTGTGGGACGGGGAAGAGTGGTACTTTTTGCTGACAATCCAAATTTCCGGGGTTCCTGGTATGGCACCAACCGATTATTTCTAAACGCTCTCTTCCTGGGCAATCATATTAACGTACCTAAATAACTAATTTATGAAGTCACGAATCCTTTTAATAGTAACATATTTTGTTTGCTCTATTGCTTTGGGCCAAAGCGCGATGAGCGAAGGCCCATTTCCGCAACTTATCATTCGTGGGGTAACCCTTATCAATGGCAATGGGGCACCACCAATTAGCCCGGTTGATATAGTAGTAGAAAATAACGTCATTAAAAAGATTCAGGTAGTGGGTTACCCCGGGGTAGCCATTAATGAAGATAGAAGACCAAAACTAGTGCCGGGCGGAAAAGAACTGAATTGCGAAGGGATGTATCTTCTACCTGGCTTCATAGATATGCATGGGCATATTGGAGGCAATTCTCAGGGAGCCGATCCAGATTATGTTTTTAAACTATGGATGGGCCACGGGATTACCACCGTACGCGAACCTAGTGGGCGTGGTATTGACTATGCCCTTGAGCTGAAACGCAAAAGTGCCAAGAATGAGATCATTGCCCCCAGGATATTCACCTACACCGGCTTTGGACAAGGAAGTAAAGAAGAGATAAGCACTCCGGAAATAGCAAGGAATTGGGTGCGGAATAATGCACAAAAAGGCGCTGATGGAATTAAATTCTTTGGTGCTCCTCCTGAGATCATGTCAGCGGCCCTGGATGAGAATAAAAAACTTGGATTGCGCTCAGCATGTCATCATGCACAACTAGATGTGGCTCGCTGGAACGTCTTACATTCCGCACGGGCCGGTCTTACCTCTATGGAACACTGGTACGGGCTTCCTGAAGCACTATTTGAGGACAAGACGGTGCAACATTATCCGCTAGACTACAACTACAATAATGAGCAGCACCGTTTTGAAGAAGCAGGGAGACTATGGGAGCAGGCCGCACCTCCCTATTCGGATCATTGGAATAACGTAATGAACGAGCTTATTGCCCTCGATTTCACGATAGACCCAACCTTTAATATTTATGAAGCCAGCAGGGACCTGCAAAGGGCACGAAGAGCAGAATGGCATGAAGAATATACCCTTCCGTCACTTTGGGAATTCTATCAACCCAGCAAGATCTCTCATGGCTCTTATTGGCATTACTGGGGAACCGAACAGGAAGTAGCCTGGAAAAAGAACTACAGCTTATGGATGACATTTATCAATGAATATAAGAACAGAGGAGGAAGGGTTACCACCGGATCAGATTCCGGGTTTATTTTCCAGCTTTATGGCTTTGCTTATATACGCGAATTGGAATTATTGCGGGAGGCGGGCTTTCATCCCTTGGAGATCATTAGAAGTGCTACCCTTAACGGAGCAGAGGCCTTAGGGATGAGTGATAAAATAGGGACTGTTGCTGTTGGGAAACTTGCAGATTTTGTGGTAGTGGCAGAGAATCCCCTGGAGAATTTGAAGGTTCTGTACGGTACAGGTGCCATCAAATTAACCGAAAACAACGAAGTTGTTCGTGTAGGCGGCGTTCGTTATACCATCAAAGATGGAATTATTTACGACGCAAAGGCACTCTTACAGGACGTAAAGAAGATCGTATCAGAGAAAAAGCAAGAAGAGAACTACAAAATATTGCAACCGGGAATAAAAGAATGAATAAGGTCATAATCAGTATGGTTTAGACAGTGAAGTGTTGTTTTTTAGTTTTAAATGCCAGTTCTTTTTGAATACGAGCATTTTTAAAGCGGTACAAACGAGCTATTTCCTTTGACGCAACTTTTTTATTTTTCCTACCAGGAAGAGTATCATCAGACCCGCTATCCAAAAAAGTATCCATTTGATTACTTTCCATTTTAGCATGCGTTGTCTGTTTTTGAGCACTAAGTCCATAACTTAAAAAAAGTACAAAGAAAAGGGTTAAAATTGCTTTCAAGATCAGGTCGTTTTATATATTAAAATAACTACCCAAGGTGTCCTTTAAATCTCATAAGTCGCTGAAAGCACCTTATTTTTCGGTCATTGAAAAAAAGTTAGACCAAGTGCGTTTTTCTTCGGATGAACAAGATCACCTAGGCAGACAACTGGTCCGGATTTTTTGATGGTTCACCGATAAAAAAAGAGCAAGAGATCTTACTTTTTAGGTTTATTTAACATAAAGGTATGTGCGTAACCTTCACAAATAACACCTCCTTTTCGTATCTTTATAGGGCTAAATCAACAGCTCTTTTGCAGAGATTGAAGGAGGTAAGAAAATATAAATTACACGCTATGAAAAATATAAATTTACTCCTGTTAGGTGCCTTGCTGTTTTGCCTAACAACAGAGCAAGCTAAGGCTTCTTTCGCCTTTCAGGATCAAGAAATAAAGACCGTTGAATTCACGTCCTATAAAGGGATGGTAGTAGACAGTGAAACGAATAAACCCTTGATTTTTGCAACCTTAACCATTGAAGGTACTAACATCAGTACTGTGACTAACACGGAAGGCAACTTTCTGTTAAAGGTGCCGGCCAATATCCAAAGTGAATCAATGGTCATCACTTTTTTAGGATATGGAACAAAAACCGTATCACTGGCTTCTCTAAAAGAAGAGAATAACAAAATTGCGATGGATGTACTGGTAACCGAATTGCCAGAGGTGAGTATCAGTGTTCCCAGAGAAGCAGTTATCCTGGTCAAGGAGACCATGAGAAAGAAAGGAGAAAATTACCTGATAGATCCTGCAGTTATGACTGCATTTTACAGAGAAACCATAAAAAAACGGCGAAAAAATGTTTCGCTTTCAGAAGCTGTCGTAACAATTTTTAAGACACCCTATACCTCATCAAGGCGCGATGCAGTACAAATGTATAAGTCGCGTAAAAGTACAGATTACAGCAAGCTAGACACATTGGTCCTTAAGTTACAAGGAGGGCCTTTTAATGCACTCTTTGTGGATGTAATGAAATACCCCGAATATATTTTCTCTGAAGAATCTATTGATAATTATAATTTTAGTTTTGACAGGTCTACCCGTATTAATGACCGATTGATCTACGTGATCAATTTCAGGCAACGAAATAATATTCCTGAACCCTTATATGAAGGCAAATTGTTTATAGATGTGGAGAGAAAAATTCTAACAAGTGCCATTTATGCTCTAAACATCACGAATCGGGAAATGGCAAGTAGACTGTTCGTCAGAAAAAAACCCAGGAATGCAAAAGTATATCCAACAGAGGTAGCGTATAGGGTTGATTATCGCGAAAAGGATGGCCGCTGGTACTATGGGTATAGTAACGCCATACTCGAATTTAAAATAGATTGGGATAAAAAATTGTTCAACTCAGTGTACAGCATGACCTGTGAAATGGCTATCACAGATTGGGAGAAGAATCAGGAATTAAATGAACCCAGATATAGAGACCGACTTAAATCTACCATGATTCTCAGTGATGAAGCTGCCGGATTTTCGGACCCAGATTTTTGGGGGGAATTTAATATCATAGAACCCGAAAAATCGATCGAATCTGCTATTAAAAAGATTCAGCGACAACTTAAAAGATCGGACTAATTCCACTAGTAAAATACCTTTAGAAGTTATAAACAAATGTTTATAACTCAAGTTCATAAGATGTTGATTTCTAATTGCTTATAAGGTTTGGAATTTCCATTCTTTATTCTATATTAGTCTATGATTTGGAAGAAACGCTCTAACGAGTTACTCTGAAAGATCAGATAGAGTTGACGTTCTTTATTTTGTTGTTATGGGCATTTTCATGAATAGGCACTTAGGTGTCTAGGACAGAAAAAACATAAGCAGGAAAAGAAAGCTTCGGTTTTCAGGACCTGTTACTTGTATAATTGGCCTACATACCAAACCTTAGGGCGAGGTGTTAGGAAAATTATATAAAAACAACAAAGAGAAACACGAATTGAATCTTGGTTTAATTACTGAGGACAGCGAACGTTTCAAACGTTGAAATAAGTTTGCAATTGTAACCTTCGGGCTGCAGTTCCAGCACTTCGGTACTGGGATATTGTAAATTGTTTCTAGAAAGCCATGTCAATGTACCCGTTACACTGATATGGCTTTTGTTTTTTACTCCCAAAAGCCCTGATTAAAAGATATTTATTTATTGGTGTTCTGCCAGACGATCTGACCTGCTATCTACATCTTTTTTCCCCGACTTAAAATTGTATATTTGCTCGCTGAAACAGTAACAAACCTTTTCATGTCGCAAATTGTTTACACCCTTACGGATGAAGCGCCTGCCCTGGCAACCCAATCGTTTTTGCCCATCATCAAAGCATTTACCAAACAAGCCAATATTTCCATCGCTACTAAGGATATCTCCTTGGCGGGGAGGATAATTGCCAACTTTCCAGATTTTCTCAAAGAAGAACAACGTATTTCTGATGATCTGGCCGCCCTTGGTGAACTGGCAAAAACTCCGGAGGCTAACATCATAAAATTACCCAATATCAGTGCTTCTATCCCTCAGTTAAAGGAAGCCATTGAGGAATTGAGAGGAAAAGGGTATCCTGTTCCTTTATATCCTGACGAACCTAAAACAGAGCAGGAAAGAGCTATTAAGGTGCGATATGACAAGATAAAGGGTAGTGCTGTAAATCCTGTATTGCGCGAAGGAAATTCAGATAGACGAGCACCTAAACCAATTAAGAACTTTGCTAAAAAAAATCCCCATAGCATGGGAGCATGGGAATCCACCTCCAAAACCCATGTTGCAACCATGTCTGAGGGTGATTTCAAAAGCAATGAAAAATCCCTGACCCTTGAGAATCCCAGCATGCTAGCTATTGAGTTCCAAAATGAAAAAGGAGAAACCAGCCTTCTTAAAGGTGACATCCCGGTTTTGGCAGGTGAAATAATTGATGCCACCTTACTGAGCAAAACAGCGCTGCTAAGCTTCCTGAAGGAACAGATCGCCGATGCAAAAAATAAAGGGGTTTTGTTCTCAGTTCATCTCAAAGCTACTATGATGAAGGTTTCAGACCCCATCATATTTGGTCATGTGATGGAAGTATTTTTTAAAGATGTTTTTACGAAACATGGTACCGCGCTTAGTAAAGTAGGGATTAGTGCCAATGATGGTCTGGAAAGTTTATTGGAAAAGATCCAGAAATTACCAGCTGATGAGCGTACATCCATAGAGAAAGATATTCAAAATGCATTTGAAGAAGGTCCTGAATTGGCGATGGTAAATTCAGATAAGGGGATCACAAATCTTCATGTGCCCAGCGACGTTATCATCGATGCATCTATGCCGGCAATGATAAGAACTTCGGGCAAGATGTACAACCCACAAGGAGAACTTCAAGATACTAAGGCCGTCATCCCAGACAGCAGCTATGCCGGGATCTATGAGACCACCATAGATTTTTGCAAAAAACATGGAGCTTTCGATCCACGAACCATGGGTACTGTGCCCAACGTTGGACTTATGGCTCAAAAAGCAGAAGAGTACGGGTCTCATGATAAGACCTTTGAAATTAAAGACAAAGGCGTCGTCAGGGTAGTTGATACCTATTCCAAGAAAACACTTTTACAACATGCTGTATCCACAGGCGATGTATGGAGAATGTGCCAGGTTAAGGATCTCCCGGTCCAAGACTGGATAAAACTGGCCGTATCAAGGGCAAGAGCCACACAGACACCGGCTATTTTCTGGTTAGATAAGGAAAGAGCTCATGATAGGGAATTGATAAAAAAAGTTGAGCAGTATCTCCCTAAAGAAGATACTAAGGGTCTCGATATAAAGATACTCTCCCCTGTTGAAGCAACAAAAATCACTTTGCAGCGATTAAAAGAAAGTAAGGATACCATTTCTGTAACCGGGAACGTGTTACGGGATTATTTAACGGACCTTTTTCCAATATTGGAGGTGGGGACCAGCGCAAAAATGCTGTCTATCGTTCCCTTGATGAAAGGTGGCGGTTTATTTGAAACCGGTGCCGGAGGTTCCGCTCCAAAACACGTTGAACAATTTCTGGAAGAAGGACATTTAAGATGGGATTCTTTAGGTGAATTCTTGGCCCTGGCCGTATCGCTTGATTTCTTTGGCACTAAAAATGATAATAAGGAAGCACTTGTAATAGCTGAAGCCCTGGACATGGCTACCGAGGTATTTCTAAATAATGATCGGTCTCCTTCTCGAAAGGTAGGAGAGCTTGATACCCGGGGAAGCCACTTTTATTTGGCCCTTTACTGGGCACAAGCCCTGGCCAAGCAGGACAAACATCCTTCTCTTCAAAAACGCTTCCAGGAAATTGCCCAGGAACTGGAGTCTAGTACACCGGCAATTCTTGATGAATTGAAGAATGCCCAGGGAAGTAAACAGCAGATTGGAGGGTATTATAAACCCGATCCCTCACTCATTGAGAAAGCAATGAGACCCAGCCAGGTATTAAACACTATCTTAAAAAAACTGGGGTAGGCTTTATACATCAAGATATAAGGGAAAGTGATTCTTTTTTAAGTAAGAAAGTGGTCATCCTTATTTGTTTATTATTTTTAGAAAAAAATGCTATGAGGCTCGCTTTAAGGCCCCTTTACACACTATTACTTTTTCTTCTCCCCTTTTTCATTATTGCACAGGAAAAATTCACATTAAATGGGGTCATAAGTGAAGCTTCAAGTAATGAGACCCTCATAGGGGTCACCATTGCCATTCCTTCGCTAAAAACAGGAGTAACCACCAATGAGTACGGATTTTTTTCACTCACCTTGCCCAAAGGCACCTATGAATTACAGATAAGTTATTTAGGGTACCAGGATCTTATTAGAACCATCACTTTAGATCGGGATCAAAAGATGAACTTTCAGCTAACTGAAAAAGCCGAAGTGCTTGAGGAAGTTGTCCTCACCAAAAATGTGGAAAAACTGAATATCAGTAAACCCCAAATGAGTGTCAATAACTTATCTGTACAGACCATCAAAAGTATTCCTGTGGTCCTTGGAGAGGCAGATATTATAAAGGCGCTCGTCCTTTTACCCGGGGTAAGTAATGCCGGAGAGGGGGCATCCGGGTTCAATGTTAGAGGTGGAGCGGCAGACCAGAACCTTATTTTGTTAGATGAGGCTACTATATTTAACAGTTCTCACCTATTTGGATTCTTCTCCGTTTTTAATCCTGACGCTATCAAGGATGTAAAACTATTCAAAGGAGGTATCCCTTCTCGTTATGGTGGCAGGGTTTCTTCCGTGCTCGAGATCTTTCAGAAAGAAGGGAATAGTAAAGAGTTTAAAATGAATGGTGGTATTGGAGCGGTAGCCAGCAGATTGTTGGCGGAAGGACCAATAATAAAGGATAAAGCCGCTTTTTTGATTGGAGGAAGGGCGTCCTACGCGCATTTATTTCTTCCCTTATTCGATGTAGAAAATACGGCCTACTTCTACGATCTGAATACAAAGCTAAATTATAAGGTAGACGCTAATAACAGCCTTTTCCTTTCCGGGTATTTCGGACGCGATGTTTTTGGGATCTCCAGTAGCTTTGAGAATATTTATGGCAACAGCGTACTGAATGTACGTTGGAATCATCTTTTCTCAGACAAATTATTCAGCAATCTTTCCCTGATATACTCAGACTATTATTACGGTCTCGAATTAGATTTTGTAGGCTTTAAATGGAATTCCGGGATACAGAACTTTAATCTTAAATACGACCTGAAAAATTACCTGAGTGATCGTTTTCAGGTGAATTATGGGATCAATAACATTTACTATAGCTTTAATCCCGGGAAGATCGTTCCCAATGGTCCGGAATCTGGTATATTGGAAGAGCAACTTATCAAAAAATACGCGAATGAATTCGCAGCCTATGTGGATGTGGAACATTCCCTCTCAGCATCACTTAGCTTGCAATACGGTCTGCGGCTTAGTCACTTTATCCGTTTAGGACAGGATGAATTGAATGTTTATGAGAATGATACGCCGGTGATCTTTGACCCTTTTCTATTGGTCTATAAGGAAGCTACACCTACGGGTACTATTACCCCGGCACGCAGCGAACAACTGGCTACTTTCACGAATCTTGAGCCCAGGCTGTCCCTGGCTTACACCTTAAATGAAGATCAGTCCATAAAAGCCAGTTACACCAGAATAGCCCAATACCTGCATTTATTATCCAACACAAACTCCCCTACCCCATTAGATGTCTGGACCCCAAGCGGCCCCTTTATTAAACCACAACTTTTAGATCAATATGCCGTGGGGTATTTTAGGTCACTGAAAGATGGGGACTACAGTCTGGAGACTGAAATTTTCTACAAGGATATTCAAAATAGGATCGACTATATTGATGGTGCTAATCTCATTGCCAATAATGCTATTGAACAGGTGA
Source organism: Eudoraea sp. (assembly GCA_024639765.1). Classification (GTDB taxonomy): domain Bacteria; phylum Bacteroidota; class Bacteroidia; order Flavobacteriales; family Flavobacteriaceae; genus Muriicola. Next base: position 20,844 of record JAHEHU010000011.1, on the reverse strand, counting down.
TACTGAATGGAGAGGCAAGGGCCTACGGCTGGGAGGTTTTGTTGAGAAAAAATGAAGGCCGGTTTAATGGCTGGCTTGCCTATACACTTTCTCGTTCAGAACAACGAACCCCTGGAAGAGTTTCCTCTGTGGATAATGGCAGATCTAACCAGGAAACCGGGATCAATTTTGGCGAGTGGTACAGCACACCTTATGATAAGACCCATGATATTTCCCTGTATGGTAGTTATGAACTGAATAAAAAATGGCGATTTAACACCAACTTTGTCTATCAAACAGGACAACCAACCAACTATCCGGTGGGACAGTTCCAATTTCAAGAACTTACAGTTCCTTTTTACGGACTTCGAAATAAGCAACGACTTCCGGATTATCACCGGCTCGATCTCTCAGCAACCTTAACCCCTTCAAAAAATCTTAACAGAAAATTTCAGACGGAATGGGTCTTTAGTATCTATAATGTATACAGCCGAATGAATGCTGCTTCTATCAACTTTAGACGAAATCAGGATACAGGCGTTAATGAGGCTATCCGTACCTCCATTTTTGGCATTGTGCCTGCCGTAACCTATAACTTTAAATTTTGAGCTGCCTTATGAAACGTTATGCACTACTTTTTCTGATACTGAGTACTTGCTGCATAGGATGTGAAGATGTTATTGACGTGGACATCCCAGATCAGGAAACACGGCTTGTTGTTGATGGACTAATAAGGGTAGATATTGTTGAACAGTACGTTCCTGTGGAGATCAAATTGTCCTTGTCCAGTAATTTTTTTGATGATAATGTCCCTACTTCTGCAGAGAGTGTGGTAATCACTTATGAGGAGATTGAGGACAATGTTGTGGTTTCACAAGGCTCTTCCAGCCTTGCAGAAACCTCCCCAGGATCTGGCATCTATGTTCCCGACCCTAACTTTACCTCCGATCAGCGAATTCCCACTTCCGTCCTACAACGGAATCTCATATTTACACTTTATATAAGACATGAGGGCAGACTTTACCTTGCGCAGACAAAATATGTCCCAGTTGTTCCCATCAATACAATCCAACAGGGGTCAAGTACCTTATTTGGTGACAATGAAACCGAAGTTATCGTGAATTTCACGGATGCGCCGGTTGAAGATAATTTCTATCTTTTCGACTTCGACTTTGGGGAATATCTGGTCACAGAAGATGAATTTTATCAGGGGCAGGAATTTGAATTCTCATTTTTCTATGATCAGTCTTTCGAGTCCGGGACTATCCTGGAAATAAGTATTCTTGGCGTAGATAAGCCCTTCTATGACTATATGAACCAGTTGATAGTGCAGAGTGGTGATTCCCAGGGCCCGTTTCAAACACCTGCGGCTACTGTTCGCGGTAATGTTTTTGATGTAACGGATCTGGACAATATTGATGTGATGGATAATGTAGATCAGCCTGAATTATTTCCTCTTGGTTACTTCGCCATTGTTCAGGAAGAAAAAGGACAGGTCACTATAGAATAGTGAAATTCCCTTGATGCAAATGACCTACTGTTTTCGCAGGTAGTCATACATGTGATCTTCCACTAAACGGGCAGCGTGTTTCATACTGTAATCAACGGACCTTTTTCTATCCCTTATCTCAAGAATGGTCTTTAATCCATTTTCCCGGGCCGTTTTTTCATCTAACTCCAAATAGCCACATACGGCTATGACCGGTGTATTATGTCGTTTTGCCAATTCCAGCACCCCATGGATCAATTTGCCATGTAGTGTTTGTTCGTCAATGGCTCCTTCACCCGTAATTATGAGATCAACATCGTTTTCTTTAAAAATTACATCTACATCAGCTAGCGTAAACATAAAATCGATGCCTTTTATAAAAGAAGCTCCTAAAAAGGACTTAAGACCATACGCTGTTCCACCGGCTGCGCCGGCTCCGGGAAGCAGGGAAGAAGACTTATGCCATGTGCTTTCTACTATCTTATTCAATTGACACAACCCGGCATCTAGTGCTTTTATTTGGTCCTCTCCGGCACCCTTTTGCCGGGCATAAACATAAGCAGCCCCGTTTGGACCGGTTAAAGGATTAGTAACATCATTTACCGCATGTATAGATATCTTTTTCAGATCAAATAATACCTCATTAGTTTCTATAGTGTTAATTTTGGACAAGCTATCTCCTCTAGGTGGAAGAATTGCCCCATCTGAATCTAAAAAACGAAAGCCCAGGCCATGGGCTATCCCAATACCTCCGTCGTTAGTGGCACTGCCCCCAAGACCAACATAGATAGACGCTGCGTCATGTTCTATGGCGTGTTTTATCTGTAGCCCGGTACCCAGCGTTGAAGTTTTCATGGGGTTACGCTCCTCTTTGGAAAGCAAAACCATGCCACTGCATTGTGCCAATTCTACATAGGCTGTTCTCTTTTCTGGATGATACAGATAGGGCGCAGTTATAGGTCTACCCAAAGGATCAACAGTCTCACAAAATATTCTTTCAACAGCAATAGTATGTTGAACAGCGTCCAGAAATCCATCACCTCCATCTGATGTGATCACAGATGAAATATTTGCGGTAGGTTGTGCTCTTTTAATTCCTTTTGTAAGTGCCTCAATTACCTCAGCAGCACTGAGCGAACCTTTAAATTTATCGGGTATCAGAACTATTTTCATACCATGGTAAGGTACAAAAGTGAAGGCAGATGAAGAACAGGTGGTATTTATAATTCTCCGAGTATAGATGCCCATCTTGTTAATTCGTATTTTTGAACTTATAAGAAAACTGACTTGCGAACCAACAAAGAATTGTTACTAAAGGGGGTAAAGTATCTGGCCTATACAACGGCCTTGCTTTTTACAGCTCCTGTTGTCCTTTATCAGGCCTTTAAAAATCAGGAGCATCCATGGTACATCCCGGTACTGATTATTGGAGGCATTCTGGCAATAGCAGCTATTGTGATGGGCTTTTACAGCATAAAAACGATAATCGACGCTTTATTTGGCAAGAAATCCAAGGTAAAGAATTAAGTGGGGGGCTGCTATTGTCCGCTTACATCCAACACACTATCTTTGCGAATCTAGAGTGAAAAGGCACTTACTATGATCAATATTACGCTTCCGGATGGTTCCGTTAAGACCTTTAATGAGGGCAGCACTCCTATGGATGTTGCCAGAGACATAAGCGAAGGTCTTGCGAGAAATGTTATTTCGGCTAAATTCAATGATTCTATTGTTGAGACCGTTACCCCATTACAACAAGATGGGAGCCTTACCTTGTATACGTGGAATGACGATCTTGGTAAAAAAGCCTTCTGGCACTCGTCCTCTCATATTCTGGCTCAGGCTATTGAAGAATTGTATCCCGGTGTAAAACTAACTATTGGGCCTGCCATTGAGAACGGATTTTATTACGATATTGACTTTGGTGCGCACAGTATTTCAGAAAAAGATTTTCCGGCCATTGAAAAACGTGCCATTGAAATAGCAAGAGGAAAGCATCCTTACATGATGCGGGAAGTTTCTAAAAAGGAGGCTCTTGATTTTTATCAAAAACAAAAGAATCAGTACAAAGTTGAGTTGATCTCAAATTTGGAAGACGGTACCATAACTTTTTGCGATCACGATAGTTTTACGGACCTATGTCGCGGCGGCCATATTCCCAATACCGGATTTATAAAAGCCTTCAAACTGCTTAGTGTAGCAGGTGCCTACTGGCGCGGTGATGAAAAAAACCCCCAACTAACCCGTGTGTACGGAATTTCCTTTCCTAAACAGAAAGATCTCACGGAATATTTAGAACTCCTTGAGGAGGCTAAAAAGAGAGATCATAGAAAATTGGGGCGCGAATTAGAACTTTTTACCTTTTCTCAAAAAGTAGGTCTGGGCCTTCCATTATGGCTACCTAAAGGAGCAGCTTTAAGAGAACGGCTTGAGCAATTCCTGAAAAAAGCTCAGAAAAAGGCAGGATATGAAATGGTTATATCACCTCATATAGGGCAAAAGGAATTATATGTTACGTCCGGGCATTATGCGAAATACGGGGAAGACAGCTTTCAACCTATACACACTCCCAAGGAAGATGAGGAGTTCTTGTTAAAACCCATGAATTGTCCTCACCACTGTGAGATCTATAATGCAAAACCATTTAGCTACAGGGAATTGCCCAAGCGTTATGCAGAATTTGGGACGGTCTATCGCTATGAACAAAGCGGAGAACTTCATGGACTCACCAGGGTTAGAGGTTTTACACAAGACGATGCACATATTTTTTGCACTCAGGACCAATTAGACCAGGAATTCAAGAATGTCATAGACCTCTCTTTGTATGTCCTGGGCTCTCTGGGTTTTGACCATTTTACGGCACAGGTCTCTGTCAGAGACCCTGAAAAACCGGAGAAATACATAGGTTCTGTTGATAATTGGAACAAGGCAGAACAGGCCATCATAAATGCTGCCGAAGAGAAAGGACTGAAATATGATATTGTTCCGGGTGAAGCTGCCTTTTATGGACCTAAACTAGATTTCATGGTGAAAGATGCCCTGGGAAGGAATTGGCAACTTGGTACCATACAGGTAGACTATAACTTACCAGAACGATTCGATCTTACTTACAAAGGCAGTGATAATGAGCTTCACAGGCCGGTCATGATTCACCGTGCCCCTTTTGGAAGTATGGAACGTTTTGTGGCATTATTGCTTGAACATACCGGTGGTAACTTTCCGTTATGGCTTATACCAGACCAGGCTATCGTACTGCCAGTCAGCGAGAAACATGAAATATATGCGGAAAAAGTTTTAAAATCCCTAGAAAATCACGAAATTCGCGCGCTCGTTGACAGTAGAAATGAGACGGTAGGGAAGAAAATACGGGAAGCAGAAATGAACAAAATTCCATTTATGCTGATCGTTGGAGAAAATGAAGAAGCAAAAGAAACCCTTTCCGTTCGCCGCCATGGAGGTGAAGACATTGGTACAGTTACCTTAGGAGATTTTGCCAACTTGGTTGAAAAAGAAATAAATAGTACCTTAAAGTCGTTTTAACGATATAGATAAAGTTTAATTTAAATTAAGTAGTCATAGCAATACGAAGAAGATTTAGGCCCCAACCCAGAAGGGAAAACAAAAATCCGCACAAAATCAATGCAAAAATCTTATCTCCAAACGTTCGTTTGGTAGGTGACAATGTAGAGATGGGAGTGTATCCCATAAGGGAGGCACTTGATAAGGCAGAAGAATCGGGGTTAGATTTGGTTGAAATCTCGCCAAACGCAGATCCACCCGTATGTAAAATCATAGATTACAAGAAATTCCTTTACGAGCAAAAAAAGCGAGAAAAGGTAATGAAGGCCAAGGCTACTAAAGTGATCGTTAAAGAAATTCGATTTGGTCCAAACACGGATGATCACGATTACGACTTTAAAAAGAAACACGCCGAAAAGTTCCTTAAAGAAGGTGCGAAATTAAAGGCCTACGTTTTTTTCAAGGGAAGATCTATAGTGTACAAGGACAAGGGTGAAATATTATTGTTGAGGTTAGCACAGGAATTAGAGGAATTCGGGAAAGTGGAGCAAATGCCGAAATTAGAAGGAAAGAGAATGACCATGTTCATTGCCCCGAAAACAAAAAAATAAGAATACCAAAGCGAGATAAATAAAAATAAAAGGAACAATGCCTAAAATGAAAACAAAGTCTAGTGCCAAAAAGCGATTTAAGCTTACGGGCACTGGAAAGATCAAAAGAAAGCATGCTTTTAAAAGTCACATTCTGACGAAAAAAAGCAAAAAGCGTAAGTTACGCTTAACACATTCCGGATTGGTAAACGAAGCCGACTCGGATAACATTAAGCTGCAGTTGCGATTGAAATAAACGCAACAAAAGGTAAAATTTATAAACCGTGGAGCCGGGCCTTAAAAGTGCTAAAATTAAAAAGCCGCCTGCTACAAAAAAACTTAAGAAAAAATGCCAAGATCAGTAAATTCAGTTGCTTCCAGAGCTAGGAGAAAAAAAGTGATGAAGCAAGCCAAAGGTTACTTTGGAAGACGTAAAAACGTTTGGACCGTTGCAAAGAATGCCGTAGAAAAAGCAATGGTCTATGCCTACAGAGACCGTAGAAATAAGAAAAGAAATTTTCGCTCTCTTTGGATAACCCGTATCAACGCCGGGGCCAGAATGCACGGAATGTCTTATTCTCAATTTATGGGAAAAGTAAAAGCCAATAATATTGAGCTCAACAGAAAGGTACTAGCCGATTTGGCTATGAACCATCCTGATGCTTTTAAGGCCATCGTTGAAAAGGTAAAATAAAACAAACATAAATCTCGCTAAAAGCCCTGTGTATCCGCAGGGCTTTTTTTTTACCACCCTACTAAACTTAATTTCTTTCTCTGCCTATACACCCCAGGCGGTGAGCAGTAGTTTCCTGCCTTGAGCTCTATTCCTGTGCTCACACAGATAAATACCCTGCCAAATACCCAGGTTAAAGCCGCCATTTGTAACTGGGATCAAAACAGACGATCCCATAAGTGAAGCTTTAATATGGGCAGGCATATCATCCGGGCCCTCGTAAGTGTGTATATAATATGGTGCGTTTTCGGGAACCATCACATTCAGATGTTTTTCAAAATCGGTCCTTACCGTGGGATCAGCATTTTCATTGATGGTCAGACTGGCAGAGGTGTGCTTTATAAATACCTGGGCCATGCCCATTTCAATCTTTTTTAGTTCGGAAAATTCAGCAGTGATCTGCTCTGTGATCAAATGTACTCCCCTACCGTAAGAGGGTAATATCAGTTCTTTCTGAAGCATCTTCATGGCATTATGGTTTTATCAATTAGAATACTTTTCCAAAGATGCCAAGAAATTAAACATTAGAAATACCTTTGTAACTTAAATTGTATCTCTTGATAGATCTTTCCTGTATAAAATTAGTGGTAACGGATATGGATGGCACGCTGCTAAATTCCAGGCATGAAGTTAGTCCTCAGTTTTTCCGTCTTTACGAAGCCTTGAGCGCTAAGGGTATTCATTTTGCGGCGGCCAGTGGCAGGCAGTATACCAGTATTGTTTCCAAACTACAGCCAATTAAGGACGAGATCTATGTGATTGCTGAAAATGGAGGTCTGGCTATGTATGCTGACCGTGAGATCATCAGAACCCCTCTGAATAGATCTTCAAAAAATACAATTCTAGATTCCCTAAAGGGAAATAAGGATGTACACCCGGTTCTGTGCGCAAGAGATAACGCCTTTGTTTCTGGACATTCAGAGGATTTTCTTAGGATCTTAAAAGAGTATTATACAGAATTTCAGATCATTGATGATCTGTATAACTTTGAAGAAGAGATCATGAAAGTAGCTGCATACCATTTTAATAGTTCCGAAAAGTATATCTATCCACTTGTTGCCCCTTTTGAACAATCTCTTATGGTAAAGATATCCGGTCAGCACTGGGTAGATATTTCCCATCCTAATGCCCATAAGGGATACGCCCTGCAAAAAATACAGAACCAATTAGGTGTTGGGCCTACTGAAACCCTCGTTTTTGGAGATTATAACAACGATCTGGAGATGATGGCCCTTTCGGACTATAGCTTTGCAATGGCCAATGCCCATCCCAATGTACTGAAAGCAGCCAAATACAGAACGGAAAGCAATGATCAATTTGGTGTTGAAAACATCCTTGAAAATTTATTGAGGAGCCTTGATTAGGTTTTTTGTTTCTTCTTCCGCGCAGCTGGAAAGAGCACATTGTTTAAAATAAGCCGATATCCCGGAGAATTAGGATGTAATTCCAATTCGGTCTTTGGGTCTCCAACCCTATGTTGGTAGTCTTCCGGATCATGCCCCCCATAAAAGGTAAAAAAGCCCTTTCCTTTGATACCATGGATATAGCGTGCTTCTCCATTGAGTTTATTTTCACCCAACACCAGTACTATGGGTTTTATCTCACTTCTTTCAAAAGCAGTCGTTTGCCCCATAAATCCTTTGACCAAAGAGGTATGATTCTGACAAAGCATAGTAGGCACCGGATCCCATTTGGCAGAGAAATCCATCAAAGAAAAATAATCTGACTCCCTGGGTACATTGCGTCGCTTGTTGGTCATATCTATGCTAGAGAACTCATACCGCAGTGGATTTCTTTCCAGGTTGAAATTCTCAAAGGCGAACGTACTTCCAAAATTTAACTTGCTTTGGTAATTAGGCTCTGAAGGATCCCCATCGAACATGGGCTCACAAATATCTACTCCTTGTGCTGCCAGGGCAATATCAAAACTATCTGTGGCAGAACACATTGCGAACATAAAGCCTCCACCAATAACATAATTCCTGATCTTTAATGCCACTGCCCCTTTTTCTTCGGAAACCTTAGAATATCCCAACCTGGCAGCCAGTGCTTCTGCATTAAGTTTCCCCTCAATATACCAGGGTTGGGAACGATAGGCCTGATAAAATTTTCCGTATTGCCCTGTAAAGTCTTCATGATGCAAGTGCAACCAATCATAAAGGGCCAGCTGATCATCCAGGACCTCTTCATCATACATCGTAACATAGGGGATTTCGGCATAGGTCAATACCATTGTAACGGCATCATCCCATGGCTGATTTTCTTTAGGGCTATAGACGGCTATTTTTGGAGCCTTCTCCAGGATAACAGCCTCCTGATTCTGTGAAGGACTGGCTATGGCATCTAAAATGGCTTCCGCCTGCGAATCCGAAATTACCTCATAGGAAACCCCTCTTATTTGACATTCACTGCGTATTGCCTCTCCATCCGGCAATAAAAATGAACCTCCACGGTAATTCAGCAACCACTGAACTTTTTGTTCCTTTGTGAGGATCCAGAAGGTTATCCCATATGCTTTTAAATGATTTTCCTGGCTTTCCGCATCCATGGGGATTAGGATCATAGATGCCATGGAAGATAAAGTACAACTAAGAAATACAAGTATTAAAAGCAAGTGCTTTTTTCGAAAACCAAATGTAAAATATTCAGTTACTACACGCACCAAAAAAGAAAAAAGGGAAAGTATTGAAGATGTGCTCGCCGGTCTTCTGTTCTTAAAATGGGACTTCGTTATCATCCGTGTCTAGATCTGGATTGTCGTTCATTGAACTTCCAAAGGCTTCATCAGCGTTCGGAAGATTTTTCGTAATAAACGGATTATCCCCATCGGCATTCATTTTTGACTGAAATTCGAAAGGAGAATCAAAGTCATCCAAGTTATCAAATTTACCTAGTTGTCCAATGAACTTTAACCTAATATTATCTAAGCCTCCATTTCGGTGCTTTGCAACAATGAATTCTGCCTGTCCTTGAGTAGGAGTACGTTCTTCATCATCCCATTCATCTATTTTGTAATATTCGGGTCTATATATAAAGGAAACTATATCTGCATCCTGCTCTATGGCACCAGATTCCCTGAGATCTGAAAGTATAGGCCGCTTGCTCCCTCCTCGCGTTTCCACTGCCCGCGACAATTGTGAGAGTGCAATAACAGGGATGTTGAGCTCCTTGGCCAGGGCTTTTAAATTTCTAGAAATCGTAGAAATTTCTTGTTCCCTGTTCCCTCCTTTTTGACTGCCGCCTGCCGTCATAAGCTGAAGGTAATCCAAAACTATGAGTTTGATCTTATGCTGAGAAGCCAAACGTCTTGCCTTGGCCCGTAGATCAAAAATTGATAATGATGGCGTGTCGTCTATGAACAAAGGCGCTGTTTCCAGTGCTTTTACTTTTACATTTAGTTGTTCCCATTCATGTTTTTCCAGTCTTCCCGTACGCAGCTTTTCCGAAGACAAGCCCGTTTCTGAAGAAATAAGTCTTGTGATCAATTGCACTGAAGACATTTCCAGGGAAAAGAAGGCCACCGGAATATTGGAATTCACCGCTATGTTTCTCGCCATGGAAAGCGTAAGAGCCGTTTTTCCCATCCCCGGTCTGGCGGCAATGATCACGAGGTCACTCGGTTGCCATCCCGAAGTTAGTCTATCCACCTTGTCAAATCCGGAAGGAATACCACTTAATCCATCTTTATTGGATATTTCTTCTATCTTTTTCTTGGCCTGAATGACCAAATTTTGAGCTGTTTCAGCAGAGCGTTTTAAATTGCCCTGAGTAACCTCATATAATTTTGATTCTGCATTGTCTAAGAGATCAAAAACATCAGTAGACTCATTATAAGCATCTTCGATGATCTCACTTGAAATCTTAATTAAACTACGCTGAATGTATTTTTGCAGAATGATCCTGGCGTGGAACTCAATATGAGCCGAACTGGCTACCTTTTGAGTGAGTTTTATGAGGTAAAAATCACCACCTACCTGATCTAACCGTCCTTCCTTTCGTAATTGAGCAGAAACGGTTAATAAATCCACTGGTTCAGAAGATTCGAACAATTTGAAGACCGCTTCGTAGATATAGCGATGGGCATCCTTATAGAAGACATCGGGATGAAGAATGTCTATAACTTCATCTACGCCTTTCTTGTCTATCATCATAGCACCAAGCACAACCTCCTCTAAATCAACGGCTTGAGGTGGTATTTTTCCTTTTTCAAGGTTAATAAGGGCAGATTTCCCTATTTTATGACCAATAACGGGACTTGGTTTTTCCATTGCTGCTAAAGTATGCATTAGCCTTAAGTTACTACTAAAAAATTAAACCCCGTTGTTAACGGGTCATCAACAATTGATATGTTGATAAGTTACGATTTTGTGTTGATAACGTAAAAAAACCGAAGTGGAATAACTTCGGTTTTCGTTCTAGCTTTTAACCCAGTGTTTTAGCCGCTGAAAACACCCATATCGGCATATTTCTCCATTCGCATTTTAACCAACTCCTTTGGTGATAACTTTTGGAGCTCTTCATAATGCTTCGAAATTTTGTTTTTGACAATATCAAAAGCCTTATCCCTATTTGCGTGGGCTCCACCTTCTGGTTCTTTTACGATCTCGTCAATGAGTTTTAATTTTTTCATATCGGAGGCGGTAAGTTTCAAGGCGTCTGCCGCAATTTCCTTGTATTCCCAGCTCCTCCATAATATTGAAGAACAAGATTCTGGTGAGATCACCGAGTACCACGTATTTTCGAGCATCAATACCTTATCTCCCACTCCAATACCTAAGGCACCCCCTGAGGCACCTTCTCCTATGATCACAACAATGATGGGAACTTTTAGACGGGTCATTTCAAGTATATTCCTTGCTATGGCCTCTCCCTGTCCGCGCTCCTCGGCCTCTATGCCCGGATAGGCACCGGGTGTATCAATAAGACAAACTACAGGGATTCCAAATTTTTCCGCAGATTTCATCAATCTAAGCGCTTTTCTGTATCCTTCAGGGTTTGCCATTCCAAAATTCCGGAATTGTCTGGTCTTTGTATTATAGCCTTTTTGCTGGCCAATGAACATATAGCTCTGATCTCCGATCTTTCCCAATCCTCCTATCATAGCTTTATCGTCCTTTACATTTCTATCCCCGTGGAGTTCCAGAAAGGTCTCTCCACAGATCGCTCTGATATAATCTAAGGTATAAGGCCTGTTAGGATGCCTCGACAGTTGTACCCGCTGCCAGGCTGTTAGATTTTTATAGATCGATTTACGGGTTTCGGAAAGCTTTTTCTCGATCTGTTTGCACGTCTCGGTAACATCTACATCACTCTCCTCACCTATGACCTGACATTTCTCTAATTGTTCCTCTAACTCCTTAATGGGAAGTTCAAAATCCAAATATTCCATCTAGTGTTCGTTTCGTTAAATTAGGCCCACAAATATAAAATATTAATGGGAACCTTTTTGGTCACCCAATTCTTTTTAATCGATCACGATTTTTCAAAATGCCATTGGCAACTACCGTGAGTAAAATTATCACAGCGCCCACATAGAACAAAACGTTCATTTTTTCGCTTTCTCCAAAAATTGCAAAGGCCAGAAGAATTCCATAAATAGGTTCCAGGTTTACAGTAAGCAATACGGTGTATGGACTTATAAACCGCATGATCTTTACCGAGGCTATAAAGGCAAAGGCCGTACATATGGAGGCAAGGATCAACAAATATCCCCAATCCGATAATTTTAAATCAAAGAAATCCGCGCTGAACCCAGCTTGAAAAAGAAGATAGATAGTAATGAATGCGGCCCCGCTTAAAAGTTCATAAAAACCAATGATGGAAGGTTTATACGTCTTTATCAATTGTCCATTGATGAGCGTGAACACTGCTCCCAAGAAAGCTGAAATAAGTGCAAGAATGATCCCAAGGGTATATGCTGTACTCACATTAAAAATAAAATACAGCCCAAGGATCACAATCAATCCAAAAACTACTTCATACCCAATGATCTTTCTGCCGTACCACAGGGGTTCTAATAGAGACCCGAAAAACGCTCCTGTAGCCATAGTGGCCAATGCCACCGAAACGTTGGATACCTTTATGGCACTAAAAAAAGTGATCCAATGAAGTGCAATGGTAATTCCCGCAATGACCAGGATCAATAGTGTCTTTGAAGGAACCCTGAATGTGATCTTTTTGATCAGCAAATAGATCAGGATACAAATGGCTGCCAGGAACATACGGTACCATACAAGTGGTAAGGCATCAATGCTGATCAATTTACCTAATACCGCAGTGAAGCCCCATATAAAGACAATGAGGTGAAGAAGCAGGTAATTTTTTAAATTATCGTTTTGCATTTTGAAGAAGGTAGAAACCAAGTACCCCAAATGCTATGTTTGGGATGATCACTGCCAGCAGTGGCGAAAAACCAGATTGCTCTGCAAGCGTACCAAATACCTTGTCAAAAAAGATATAAATAAATGCCACCCCAATTCCAAAGGCCAGATTGATCCCCATACCTCCCCTGCGTTTTACAGATGAAACTGCTACACCAATAATTGTAAGGATAAATGCTGCTAACGGTAGTGCCCATCGTTTGTATTTCACTAAGATGTACGTATTGATGTTGGAAGCCCCTTTATCTCGCTGCACCTTAATAAACTTGTTCAGCTCAAAGAGGTTTTTGGTCTCAGCCACATACGAAACCGGGGTAAGATCATCAATTTTAAAATTAAAAATAGTGTCGAGTCTGCGTTTAGTGACCACCACCTCTTCCTTCCCCACTAACTTTCTATTGGTGTAACTCGTAAGCCTGTAAACACTGTCTTTAGGCACCCAGCGAATGTTACCTGCGCTGATTTTTTCAGACAGCTCATTGTTTTCATCAAAATGTTCAAAAGTGAAGTTATATCCTATCTGGCGATCCGGATCAAAACTACTTACATAGATAAAGTCGTTCTCATTCAGCTGATTAAAGATGTTGCTTGTTACGCGGTCTTGCTTCCCCCTTTTGAGGTATTTGAATTTGAATTCATGATAGCCTACACTGGCATTAGGCACAATGAACATGCTCATAAAGAACATAAGTATGGCAACCATAGAAGCTCCGATCCAATAAGGGCGTAAAAATCGGCCATAAGAGACCCCTGAACTCAAAATAGCCACGATCTCCGTGTTATTTGCCAATTTGGAGGTAAAAAATATGATAGAGAGAAAGAGAAAAATGGGGAACAGCAGGTTACCGATATAAATTGTAAAATTCATGTAATAGACGAGGATCTCGTTCAAGGGTGCCTCGTTGTCTATCATTTTCCCTATCTGTTCTGCTAGATTGAGCATGATCCCGATTGGCACAAACAACAGAAGCATGGTCCCGAAGGTTACGAGATATCGCTTCAAAATATACCAATCGAGAATTTGCAGCATTACAAGCGTTTATCCATTTGTTTTACCATCATTGTTTTCCAGGCACCAAAATCTCCCGCTAAAATATGATTTCTCGCTTCGCGCACCAACCATAAATAAAATCCAAGATTATGGATACTGGCTATCTGCCTCCCCAGATATTCGTTAGCGGCAAAAAGATGCCGAAGATATGCCTTTGTATATTCCCTGTCCACAAAGGTTGGTCCGTTCTCATCTATGGGTGAAAAATCATCTTCCCATTTCTTGTTCTTAATGTTGATAGTGCCGTGTGCAGTAAATAACATTCCGTTACGTCCATTACGAGTGGGCATTACACAATCGAACATATCTATCCCCAAGGCAATGTTCTCCAGAATATTGATAGGTGTACCTACACCCATCAAATACCTGGGCTTATCCTCGGGTAATATATCGCAGACCACTTCCGTCATTGCATACATCTCTTCTGCAGGCTCTCCAACAGATAACCCGCCAATAGCATTGCCTTCGGCTCCTACCCCGGCTATATATTCGGCAGATTGTCTTCTGAGATCTTTAAAAGTGGACCCCTGAACTATTGGGAAGAATGTCTGTGAATATCCATATATCAATGGAGTCTTTTTGAGATGTCTTATACAACGGTCTAACCATCTATGGGTCATGTGCATAGATTTCTTGGCGTAATCGTACTCGCAGGGATAGGGCGTGCATTCATCGAAAGCCATGATGATATCTGCGCCAATGGTCCTTTGAATCTCCATGACATTCTCTGGCGTGAACATATGTGAAGAACCATCGATATGCGATTTAAATTTTACTCCTTCTTCTCTGATCTTCCTGTTTGCCGAAAGTGAATACACCTGATAGCCGCCACTATCCGTCAGGATATTCCGGTCCCAGCCCATAAAAGCATGTAAGCCCCCTGCCTTTTGTAAGATTTCTGTAGTGGGCCTTAAATACAAATGATAGGTGTTTCCAAGGATAATATCGGGATCTATTTCTTCACGCAATTCTTTCTGATGGATACCCTTCACGGAAGCCACCGTTCCTACCGGCATAAATATGGGTGTTTTAATAACACCATGGTCCGTGATCATTTCGCCGGCCCTTGCCTTAGTAGATGTATCTGTATGTAGTAGTGAAAATTGCAAATAGCGTATTGAATCGCAAAGATAGGTAACACTGCATAGATTTTCCTTAACAAAAAAATAAAGTTCAAGGGCTGTAAACTCGTTGATAAAATGTAATAACTCCCTTTGTACAAGCCAAAGATTGCGGTTACTTTTAGCTCCGAATTCAAGAATATAATTATGCCAACATTACAAGAACTAGAAGAGACCGTTGTTCAGGTGCGCCGAGATATTGTGCGTATGGTACATAAGGTAAACTCTGGACACCCGGGGGGATCACTGGGATGTACAGAATTTTTTATTGCCCTTTATTATGAAGTTATGGAACTGAAGAAGACCTTTTCAATGGATGGTATTGGAGAGGATATATTTTTCCTTTCCAACGGACACATCTCTCCGGTATATTACAGTGTTCTGGCGCGCAAGGGATATTTTCCAATAAAAGAATTGAATACATTCAGATTACTGAATTCTCGTTTACAGGGACATCCTACTACCCATGACGGCTTACCCGGGGTGCGCATCGCCTCCGGATCCTTAGGGCAGGGAATGTCTGTTGCTATAGGTGCTGCCCTGGCGAAAAAGCTCAATGGGGATGATCATCTTGTGTATAGCCTTCATGGTGACGGTGAATTACAGGAGGGTCAGAATTGGGAAGCCATTATGTACGCCGGCAGCAAAAAAGTTGACAACCTGATCGCCACCATCGATAGAAATGAACAGCAAATTGATGGCAATACCGAAGATGTGATGTCTCTTGGCGATGTGGGTGCTAAGTTCAGGGTTTTTGGATGGGATGTTATTGAACTGAAAGAAGGGAATGATATTAAAGCGATCATCCAGACCATGAAGGAAGCCAAAAGCAGAACTGGCAAAGGAAAACCCGTGTGCATTATAATGCATACCGTCATGGGAAATGGGGTAGATTTTATGATGCATACCCATGCATGGCATGGTAAAGCGCCCAATGATGAACAACTTGCAACCGCTTTGGCACAAAACCCTGAAACCCTTGGGGATTATTAATATACTTATTAGGACAAGCAAATGAAAAAATATATCGATCAAGGAAAAAAAGATACCCGCAGTGGTTACGGTGCAGGTATGACCGAACTAGGAAGATCCAATCCAAAAGTAGTGGCGCTATGTGCAGATCTTGTAGGGTCATTAAAAATTGAACAGTTCATAGAAGAAAACCCCGAACGATTCTTCCAAGTAGGGATCGCAGAAGCGAATATGATGGGCATTGCTGCAGGGCTTACTGTTGGAGGATATATTCCATTTACAGGAACCTTTGCGAACTTCTCAACAGGAAGGGTGTACGATCAGATAAGGCAATCTATTGCGTATTCAGACAAAAATGTAAAGATATGTGCCTCGCATGCCGGTCTCACACTAGGTGAGGATGGTGCTACGCATCAGATCCTGGAAGATATCGGAATGATGAAGATGCTACCGGGTATGACCGTGATCAATACCTGCGACTACAATCAAACAAAAGCTGCAACGCTGGCCATCGCTGAACACCACGGCCCGGTTTATCTCCGCTTTGGCAGACCAAAAGTGCCAAATTTCACAGCCACAGATCAACAGTTTGAGATCGGAAAAGCTATTGTTCTTTCAGAAGGTACGGATGTCACCATAGTTGCAACAGGCCATCTGGTCTGGGAGGCTTTGGTAGCGGCAGAGGCGTTGGAAACACAAGGTGTCTCTGCAGAGGTAATTAACATCCATACCATAAAACCATTGGATGAGAAGGCATTACTGGCCTCCATCCGCAAAACAGGCTGCGTTGTAACCGCTGAGGAACACAATTTTTTAGGAGGCCTGGGAGAAAGTGTATCCCGTACACTAACCCAACACTACCCGGTACCACAAGAATTTGTAGCCGTACAGGACACCTTTGGGGAAAGTGGTACTTCAGACCAATTAATGGAAAAATACGGATTGAACAATAAAGCGATAGAGAAGGCCGTTTTACAGGTGTTAACGAGAAAAAAATAAGCTTCGGTACCATTTTTGATACCAAGAGTATATCTTAAAAAGAACACATTATGAAAAAAACACTTCTTATGGTGGCTTTTGCTGCCTTTACCGCAATTTCCTTTGGGCAAACCGATTCTAAATTTGGAATTAAAGCCGGACTCAATTACAATGCGAACGGGGATTATTTTGAATCTGCCAGTGCAGCAGCCAGAAATCCGGATCGAAACGTGGGCTACCATATCGGATTTTTTGGTCAGATAGGGAGCAGCGTTTACCTGCGTCCGGAATTGGTATATACCAGCACAAAATCTGATTACGATAATGACGATTTTAAAATGCAAAAGCTAGACGTTCCTGTCTTGTTGGGAACTAAGGTAATTGGCCCTTTACATGTCTTTGCCGGACCTGCATTTCAGTATATCCTGAATACAAAATATGATGGCATTACCATCAATGACATCAAAAACGATTTTACGGTAGGCGTAAATATTGGAGCAGGTCTTAATCTTGGCAAGTTGGGCATTGATCTGCGCTACGAACGCGGATTTAGTGATAATGAAGCCAGGTTCATCAACACCAATATTACCACAGTGGGAGAAAGCAGGATCGATACAAGACCAGATCAGCTTATCTTAAGCTTCTCCTTAAAGTTATAGAAAGAAAAAGCCCTGAAATTTCAGGGCTTTTTTTATTTCTTATTGTGGATCAACTATCACGATCCAGATAATTCGGGATCCCATCATTATCATCATCAGGAAAACTAATATTTCCCTGATCGTCAATAATTATTTCATCTCTGGTGAGAATACCATCTTCATCATCATCGGGGTCCAGATGATTCGGGAAAGCGGGCGAACGTATAGCCCTTTCACGATCTACGTCCGTGTTGTCATTCGTTACGTCACCATCTCCGTTAAGGTCCTCCATGATTGATGGAATACCGTCCCCATCATAATCGGTATCCGGTATATATAACCCAGTTGAGATCGTAAAAATCAGCGGAGAATACGGTGGAATACCGTTAGAACTACCATTGAAATATGCCAATCCTGAAGGAAGGAACATTACCCCTACCCCTCCATTGGTAATTTCCGTGGTGCCATCGGGGTTTTCCACAATAGCATCTCCTACTCTGAAGTTAGATATTGCCTGAGAATAACCGCGCAGGAAAAAGGGAAGATATTGCCAGGTATAGTCCGAAGTGCCATCAAACAAATTTCCATTTAGTAAGGATCCCTGATAACGGATATAGGTAGAATCTGCAGAGGTAGGACTTCCTCCTTGCCCCTGCCGCGCAATGAGATAATACAATGTGTGTGCCACGGTCTCATTGTCTTCGAGCTCAAAATCTTCTGATGAGACCTCAAGTGTCAAGGATTGAACATCTTGTATCAGGGGGCGCTTATCACTATTGGCACCCGCTATGGTGTCTAGTTGTACCTGAAAATCAAAATTGGCGGGAGGGTTCTCAAAATCCTCATAATTATAAAAATGAGTTTCCAGATAGGCCTGGAGCGCTGCCGCATCCTCAACAACCACTTCACTTAATAATCTGGGAGGAATAAGATCGAATCCGGGGCCGTCATCATTATTACAAGACAGCATAAAAATGAACACTGTCATTGCAAGAACGACTTTTCTTAATTGCATAGCTTTCCTTTTAACGCCCGCAAGATACAATTTTCCCCTATTTTTGTTGAAGACCTTAACAAAGAATTTAGTTTGTTTATGCGCATAGATAAGTACTTATGGTGCACCCGTTACTACAAGACACGTAACCAGGCCACTGAGGCTTGCAAAAAAGGCCATATACAGATCAATAACCAGGTTGTAAAGCCTTCCAGAGAGGTCTTTCCCACGGACAAACTCATTGTTCGCAAGAATCAGATCCATTATCAGCTAACAGTACTAGAGATTCCGGATAGCAGAGTTGCTGCTAAAATTGTAGGCTTATACAGGGTAGATACCACCCCCGCGGAAGCATTAGAACATCAGGAAATTCAAAAGCTTGCCAAGGAGTATTACAGAAAAAAAGGAACCGGCAGGCCCACTAAAAAAGACAGACGAACCATAGATGATTATCTTGATGAAGGGGAGTAAAAACTATTGGGATCAGCGTTATTTGGAAAACAGGCTGGGCTGGGATGTTGGAAATATCTCTACACCCTTAAAGGAATACATAGACCAGCTGTCAAACAAGGATCTGAAGATATTAGTACCGGGAGCAGGAAATGGGTATGAAGTAGGTTATTTGTTTGAGCAAGGTTTCAAGTATGTGTATGCAATTGATATTAGTGAAAAACCACTACAAGATTTTCAAGAGAAACACCCGGAGTTCCCTAATAGCCAATTGTTGGTCGGCGATTTTTTTGATCTGGAATTATCAGATTTTGATCTTATACTGGAACAAACGTTTTTCTGTGCCCTTTTACCCAAATACAGGGAAGGTTATGCCCAAAAAATGAGACAACTCTTAAAGGAAGGAGGTCTACTGGCCGGTCTCTTATTTGATTTCCCCCTAACGGAACAAGGGCCTCCTTTTGGCGGAAACCTGGAAATGTACAGTTCGCTTTTTAGCAGATATTTTCACATCAGGAAATTAGAACGTGCCTATAATTCGATTCCACCGAGGCAGGGAACCGAACTCTTTTTTATCTTTGAGAAGAAATCTGACTGACCCATGGAAAATAAAATCCTGAATCATCATCAAATTGAACATATCATTCGCCGTATAGCCTATCAGATCTTAGAGGCGAATGTTGAAGAGAAAAGGATCTTTGTTGCGGGCATTGAAGGGGGTGGTTTAGATTTTGCAAAGAAGATCCAAAGCGTATTAAAGCAGATCACCGAGGCCGAGATACTGTTGTGCAAGGTTAAGATGGATAAGACCAACCCTTTGAAAAGCGGTGTTACCACTTCTATCCCGGAAGATGAATATAAAAATAGCTCTATTGTCCTTGTTGATGATGTGCTGAATTCTGGTTCCACACTGATCTATGGAGTACACCACTTTTTAAAAACACCATTGAAGCAGTTAAAGACCGCTGTTCTTGTGAACCGAAACCATAAAAGATATCCGGTAAAGGCAGATTATAAAGGCATCTCCCTTTCTACCTCGCTGCAGGAGCATGTTCATGTTCGTTTCAAGCCTAAAAAAGACGAGGTTTATCTAGACTAAAAATTCTGTTATTTCTTTTACAACGCTCTCTACGGATCTCTGGTCACAAAATATGGTATGGTTTGCCATCATATAAAAAGGATTGCGTTCAAAGAGATGTTTGCCAATGTATTCAGGGAGGGCCTCCTCACTTAGATGGCTTATTATTGGCCTGTGTAGTTTCTCTTTTGAGAGCCTTCTGGATAGTTCCGGGACGGACACCTGCAGATAAAAAACATTTGTGGTTTTATTGAGTAAGAACTCCATATTACCGGAGTAGCATGGGGTACCCCCGCCGGTTGCCAATACCAGATGATCATGATCTGCAAGCACTTTCTGAAGACATTCATGCTCTTTCTTTCTAAAATAGATCTCTCCTTTCTCTTTGAATAGCTGTGAAATACTTTTTTGTACTTCGCTTTCAATATATTCATCAAGATCTATAAAAGGCAGTTGCAGGGTATGCGCCAGCAATTTCCCAACAACCGATTTCCCACTACCCATATACCCAACGAGAACAATGATCACTGTGATATTTTTTGGTAAAAATGGCGCAATTACGGGGATATTCAAAAAAAAATAAAATTCTACCCTCTCGGTCTTGAAAAATAGATTATAGATAGTATATTTGCACCCTCTTAGGGAGTACCTGAGAGATTCCTAAGGGAAAACGACCTTTAACATTTTGACCTGGTAGCTCAGTTGGTAGAGCATCTCCCTTTTAAGGAGAGGGTCCTGGGTTCGAGCCCCAGCCAGGTCACTAGCAAATCAAAAAGATCACAGAATTCAAAGCGAGCTAAAACAAATAGCTCGCTTTTTGTTTTTGAGAGCGACTGGATTCAGGATGCGGCAGCATCCCCTTTTTGATTTGC
>JAHEHU010000010.1 GCA_024639765.1 Eudoraea sp. | reverse complement strand
CTATTTCAATCAATTTGGCATCTATGTCAAAGATACCTCCTTAACGCACCAAGGCGCTCTATAAGATCTTTTTGCTGATCTGTGGTAGTCATTGTA
Organism: Eudoraea sp.; assembly: GCA_024639765.1. Taxonomy (GTDB): domain Bacteria; phylum Bacteroidota; class Bacteroidia; order Flavobacteriales; family Flavobacteriaceae; genus Muriicola. Next base: position 50,151 of record JAHEHU010000010.1, on the reverse strand, counting down.
GTATATTTTCGTTCAAAAATACCACTCTTTTACGGAGTAGTAAATTTTTTAAAAATGATTTTATTGTTGTTGCTGACCGTGAACCTGAACGCTGTGATTAGTGGTATTATTACCCTTTGAGTACAAAATACCTTTTAAAGGAGAACAATCAGAATAATCCTTTCCATGCGCTACTTTGATGTGGTTCTCGTTGGCGATCAGATTATTAGTTGGGTCAAAACCTATCCACCCTATGTCTTCAATGTAGGCCTCGGTCCAGGCATGCATCTGCGAGTCACCGAAATATCCGTTTCCCTGGTGTAAATACCCGGATACATAGCGACAAGGAATCCCATATTTTCTGGCCACAGCACAGAACAAATGGGCAAAATCCTGACATACTCCATGCCTGTTCTCTATTATCTCATCTAAAGTGGTGTCTACATTGGTAGCACCGGGCGTATAAAAAATCTTTTCAAAAACCCATTTATTCAACTCCTGAAGATTTTCAAAAACAAATTTATCTGGTTGATAGTTGAAGAAGTGGTTGTGATGCTCTAACAAAGACGTTAATGGCGTTCTGCGCAAAAAGGGTTCATGATCTACTTTGAATTGAAGCTGCTGATATTTGGCATATTCATCTTCCTTGTTGATGGGCAGTATGAATTCGAAAGGATTAGACCGCTCCTTGATAACGCTAAATCCCGCCTCAAAAGAGATTTCCTTAAAGGGAGCTTTGGCAAGGATCCGTATTGTTTTAAAACCATAGGCATTTGTTGAGAATTCATATGGAAAATCCATAGAATTCTTAAATGTTACAGTTTGTAACTTTTGGTTACTATTCTCATCCGGGGTAATAAGGAATTGCCACCGAGCTTCTTTTACAGGATGGTCGTAGACATTCTCTGCTTTATAGACAATTGTATATTCTAAAGACATAAACTTGTTGGGGCTAAAAGCATCCGGACCATTTAATAATGAAAGAATTCGTTTTCCATTTTATCACCAATATCGGCTAAATTCTTCAACATAGCCTCAATAAATTGTTTGATATTGCCTTCTATCTCTTCAATGTATTTATACTGGTACTCTGCACGCACTCTTCCTACAAGAAAGGCAGTTGACCGCTTGTTATAACGGAATGAATTGTCTAATACCCGAATATGCGTGTAGACCTGATTTAAACTATTCATCATAGATCTTGGACAGTTAGGGTTTAAGATCAGAAACTCCAGGGTGGTTAAACTCGTGGGTGTTTTTTTGTAAAACCGGCGCATCATATCATAGGATTCCACACATTTTAACAGGGTGGTCCACTCAAAACTTTTGCTGAACTTGGCCTCGTAACTCCCCTGGGCGTATAAGGCATCGTAGTATTTGGCATTAATGATACGGATAAGCTGGTTGGCCCTTTCCAGATTAACCCCTAACATAATGATTGCATAGACCTCATCGTGCAACAGTGTACTTCTGATCCTACCCCTTAAAATGGAAGACATTTCTATGATGTTGATGGCAAAGTCGTACAGCCCTTTTTTTAGAAAGTGCTGCTCCGGATATTTCAGAACAAAGTGGTAAAACTTATTTATAGACTCATAAAGGTCTGTAGAGATAAGGTCACGGGCGCTATTTGCATTTTCTCTTGCATACTTAACGTTGCTTATAATGGAGAAAGGGTGCTCAGGATCTAAAGCAAGTTTGAAAAGTACCGCTTCTTCATCCAATACCTCGTTTTCTCCGGCCTCAGGTGCACCAATCATCCTCAGCATTGAATTCAGAACAAATTGCCTGGATCTGGAGAGTTCATTGGGCGCATCCAGGGAAGAAAAGTAGTTTACATGCATGTACCGTGCAATATGTTCAGAACGTTCAATATAACGCCCCATCCAAAAAAGATTGTTGGCTACTCTAGCTAGCATAGTTTTAGTATTATTTTAAAACCCAGGTATCTTTGGATCCACCACCCTGAGAAGAATTTACAATAAGGTTTCCTTTTTTAAGCGCTACTCGTGTTAAGCCGCCTTTTAGAACAAAATCCCTGTCCTTTCCCAAGATGGTAAATGTCCTGAGGTCCACATGGCGTTGTTCAAATGAACTTGTTTCATCTATATACGTTGGATGCACAGATAAAGACATTATGGGTTGCGCTACATATTTCCTTGGATGTTCCTTTATTTGCTTCTTTACAGTCTCTATTTCTTCTTTGGTAAGTCGGTTACCAATGGAAATGCCATATCCCCCTGCTTCATCAACGGGTTTGATCACCAATTCATGAATGTGATCTAACACATAGGCCAATTCCTTTGGCCGGCTGCAATGGTAGGTATGCACATTGTTCAGGATTGGTGTTTCATCCAAATAGTATTTAATGATCTCAGGCATATAGGTGTAGACGGCCTTATCATCGGCAACACCTGTCCCTGGGGCATTGGCCAGGGTAACATTTCCCTTTTTGTACGCCGAGAACAAGCCCGGGACCCCTAAGGATGAATCAGCCCTGAATTCTAATGGATCCAGGAACTGATCATCAATTCGTCTATAAATGATATCAACTTTTTGAGGGCCTTTAATGGTGCGCATATAAACGAAATCGTTCTCCACAAAAAGATCGCGTCCTTCTACCAATTCAACGCCCATGGTCTTGGCCAGGTATGAATGTTCATAAAAGGCCGAATTATACATTCCCGGGGTAATAACGACGGTATTGGGAACGTCCACTCCATGAGGCTTTACCGATTCCAAAAGATCGAGAAGATTTTCAGCATAATTGGTTACCGTATGTGTTTCGTAGTGATTGAAGACGCCAAACAAGGCACGTTTAAGGGCTGTGCGATTGCAGATCACGTAACTTACCCCAGAAGGGCAACGAATATTATCCTCCAGTACGTAATATTGGCCATCATTGTGTTTAATGACATCTGTTCCTGAGATATGATTGTAGATCCCACCGGGCGGATCTACACCTATCATTTGATGCAGATAGTTTTCGGAAGAACTGATGAGTTCCAAAGGCACAACTCCCTGCTTCAATATCTTTTTTTCATGATATATATCCCAGAGAAATAGATTCAGGGCCCTGCTTCTTTGAATGGCCCCTTTTTCAATGACCTCCCATTCTTTACTATCTATAATTCGTGGAAATAAATCGAAAGGAAAGATCTTTTCCTGCATCTGTTTATCATGATATACCTGAAAAGTGATCCCCTGATTAAAGAAGGAGGACCTCGCTTTTTCATTTAAGGTCATGTAATCCGGTATAGAATGGCCTCCATACAGTTGGAAGAGGGTCTTATAGACGTCTTTTATCTGCCCCTTAGCATCATAGATTTCATCAAAAAGGGACGGATCTCGCTGGTAGGAAGCAAATATGGTACTGTCTTCTTTAGGCATATAAAAGTCTTTGGTGGAATATAGCGGATTTTGTATGAAATACGAACAGGAATTCAACAAATATTCTTAAGTAAAATTGATAATTTGATAGACTGCTCTATTCTGTTTTGAGAATTGCGCAAGAGGAATTTATTTCTATGGCAGTGATGGTTCTTTCTAATTTATATAAATTTAGCAGCTAAACGTTAACTATGAAACATATTGTACCGGTAATTGGGTTCTTTTTCTGCGTGGCCGGCTTTGGTCAGTTTGCAGAAAAAAGTAAGGATTATAAAAAATATGAAGGTTTGTTTTCCTTCTATCACGATGAACAAAATGACAAGGTCTTCCTGGAAGTAAAGGAACTGGAGAAAGAATTTCTGTATGTGTACTCTCTTAGTAGTGGTATTGGAAGTAATGATATAGGATTGGATAGAGGACAGCTTGGAAATGAGCAGGTTGTGTATTTTAAAAAAGCAGGAAACAAACTGTTATTGATTCAACCAAATTTGAAATTTAGGGCGCTTACGGAGAATACCCTTGAGAAGAAATCAGTTGAACAGGCCTTTGCTAAATCTGTGCTTTTTGGCTTTAAGATAGAAGAGGAAAAAAACGGTAGCTATATTTTAGATATCACTGATTTCTTAATGCAGGATGCACATGGAGTATCGGCCCGATTAAAACGAACCAATCAGGGGTCCTATACACTGGATAAATCAAAAAGTGCGATCGACCTATCCAGGACACGAGCATTTCCAAAGAACATTGAGTTCGATCTGATGCTAACTTTCAAAGGAGAGCCCAAGGGGGGCTATATACGATCAGTTTCACCCAATCCTGAGCTGGTAACGGTCTCACAGCACCATTCATTTATTGACTTGCCAGATAATGGCTACAAGATGAGGATATTTGATCCGCGTTCAGGATCGTATCCCTTTTCGTATTACGATTACGCAACCCCGGTACAGGAATCGCTTGTTAAAAGATTTGTAACACGGCACCGACTGGAAAAGAAGGAACCCAATGCAGCAATAAGTGAGGCCAAAGAACCGATCATATACTACCTGGATAACGGTACGCCCGAACCGGTCCGTTCCGCCTTGCTCGAAGGGGGCCGATGGTGGAACCAGGCTTTTGAAGCTATAGGATACAAAGATGCGTTCCAACTTAAAATGCTGCCCGATGATGCCGACCCTCTGGATGTTAGATACAATGTCATCCAATGGGTACACCGCTCCACACGGGGCTGGAGCTATGGTAGTAGCATAACGGATCCAAGAACCGGTGAGATCATTAAAGGCCATGTAAGTCTTGGCAGTTTGCGTATCAGGCAGGATTTTCTCATTGCCCAGGCCCTAATGAATCAGCCTTTTGCGGAAAGTGATGAGAACATACAACCTATGTTAGAATTGGCCTTGGCACGGATCAGACAGCTATCGGCACATGAAATCGGACATACACTTGGGTTCGCCCATAATTTTGCAGCCAGTACAAATAACAGAGCGTCTGTCATGGATTATCCACATCCTTACATAAGCCTGACCAATGGGATGATCGATTTTTCTCAGGCCTATGATACAGGCATTGGGGAATGGGACAAAACAACGGTGGCATATTCATACGCTGATTTTCCTGAGGGAACTGCGGAAAAAGACGGATTAAACAATATCTTGGAAAATGCGCAAGAACAAGGATTACGCTATATTTCAGATCAGGATTCACGTCCAATGGGTAGTGCGCATGTCCTTGGACATTTATGGGACAACGGAAGCAGTGCAAGTGAAGAATTAGACAGGATGCTTGCTCTTAGGTCAGAAGCCATTGATAACTTTTCAATTCATAATATCAGAACAGGAGAGGCCAATTCTGTGTTAGAAGATGTTTTTGTCCCTTTGTATTTCTTTCATAGATATCAAACAGAAGCAGCCGCAAAATCTATTGGCGGACTTAATTATAATTATGCCGTAAAAGGAGATGGTCAATTGGTCGTAGAGCCTATGGGGGTAAAAGATCAAAAAAATGCACTACAAAGTATTTTTAAAACCTTAGATGCGGCGGTAATAGCCATTCCGGCAGATAAGCTAGGTTTGTTTCCTCCCAGAGCAATAGGCTTTAACAGAACACGTGAATCATTTAATGGAAAGACCGGGGTTTCTTTTGATGCTCTTTCGGCACCCGAAACAGCAGCAGATATGACCTTAGGATTTTTATTGCATCCGGAAAGGGCATCACGACTTATTCAACAAAAAAGTTTGGATCCAGATCAATTGGGATTAAATGAAATTATGAAAGGTTTGGAAGAGAATACTTTAATGAAGGCACACAAGGACCCATACAGAATGCAGGTTCAACGTACGATCAACTATCGTGTTCTGTTTCATATCATGAACCTGGCGGCCCATAAGGATGTGCACCCCCAGGTTAATGCCATAGCCAATGAGGTACTCAGAGCACTAAAATCTAAGTATATGAGTTCTTCGGATGCAGACCAAAAAGAAATGGCCAGAAGGATAGGGGTCTTCATGGAAGATATGGATGAGTTTAAAGTGATCGCAGCCCCTAAGTTACCAGATGGGTCACCCATTGGCATGGGTTGTGCCAATTAAAAGAGTATGGATACCATGGAGATAAATCTTATCAGTGATACGGTTACTAAGCCATCTTCCGGAATGCTGAACGCCATAATGAAGGCCAAAGTAGGGGATGATGTCTTTAAGGCAGATCCCTCCGTAAATGCCCTGGAAGAAAAAGTAGCGGCCCTTTTTGGAATGGAAGCAGCCTTGTTTTTTCCTAGTGGTACCATGACCAATCAGACCGCCATAAAAATTCATACGAATCCGGGAGATCAGCTGATCTGTGATAAATTTGCTCACGTTTACAACTATGAAGGGGGCGGGGTAAGTTTCAATAGTGGGGTGTCCTGTAAATTGGTCGATGGAGATCGGGGCATGATGACGGCAAGTCAGGTAGAAGCTGCTATCAATCCACCCGATTTTTACCATAGTCCGCTTACCTCTCTGGTCTGTATAGAGAACACCACCAATAAAGGCGGTGGGGCCTGCTGGGATTTTGAAGAATTAATAGCGATACGGAAAGTATGTGATTCTCATGGACTCGGATATCATCTGGATGGGGCCCGACTATGGAATGCGCTTGTTGCCAAAGGAGAAGACCCGAAAGCATATGGAGGCCTTTTTGACACTATCAGTGTGTGCCTTAGCAAAGGCCTGGGATGTCCTGTGGGCTCAGTATTGGTAGGGAAGAAGGAGTATTTGGATAAAGCTTTGAGGATTAGAAAAATACTGGGTGGTGGGATGAGACAGGCCGGTTTTCTTGCTGCTGCCGGAATCTATGCCCTGGACCACCATGTTGAACGCCTTGCGGAAGATCATTTTAAAGCGAAGGAGTTGGGACTGCATTTAGAAAAACTGTCGTTTGTTAAGAAAGTTGAACCCATTGAGACCAATATCATCATCTTTGAAATTAATGAGCAAAAATGTTCCACCGAAAAATTCCTGGAAGCATTGGCTAAAAAAAATATTCAGATCATAGGGATGGGGCAGGGGAAGCTGCGCATGGTGACCCATATGGATTACACAGGAGACATGCATAAGCATACGCTAAAAATAATAGCTTCTTTAGAGGGACTTTGATCGGTTTAAGAACGCGATCCTTTTGCGTACATTGGTGATTCCATTTTCCATCCCGGCTTCTGAGGTATAGGTGTTGCTTGTGCCTATTACAATACCACTCGCATCTTTAAGGGTAAAGTGAAATTTCCCGTTATGATTGGTCTTTCTTTCAAAAACAGAAGGTTTTTTTGATAAGGGATACAATTTCTTTACGGTTGTTTTTAGTTCCTTTTCAGTGTCAAAGGTGACACTTTGCAGCAATGCATTTCCTTCCTCTGAGGTTACAAAGAAGCGGTATAGGTTATTCTTCTCTTTTTTAATATCGATCATAACTAATTTTCGAAACTATATATTCTATAAAGAGTAATAGTCATTAGTGGAGCCTTATTTTAAAAAGGAATCCATTCCGGGAATATTGGGCATTCCTTCTTTGGCAACCGCTGCCAGCTCTGCTTCTTGTATGGCAGTAGCTTTCTCAATAGCCTTATTTAAGGTAAGGATAAGGTAGTCTTCCAGTTGTTCTTTGTCTTCGAGGAGTTTATCGTCTATTTGTATAGATTTTAACTCACGATTTGCTGTTAGTGAAACTGTTAGCATACCGTCTCCCGAGTTTTCATCAAGAAGCACCGTATTCAATCGTTTCTTGGTAGCTTCCACTTTGGCCTGAGTTTCCTTAAGTTTACCCATCATGCCCATTAGATCTCCAAACATATTTTTTAGTTTTCGTTCCTCAAATTTACTAATTTGCCGCAATTCTTAAACAAAGCATGATGCATATATCGAAAAAGACCCTGATTTTCCTATTAAGTATTATTTTTGCGGTTTCTTGCCAAAACGAAAATAACACTATGATCGCAGTAAGTGCCCCAGAAGCCAAAAAGATTCCAAAACAGCTGGAATTACATGGAGATGTCCGTGTAGACGACTATTACTGGCTTAATGACAGAGAAAATCCCGAGGTTATTTCGTATCTGGAACAGGAAAATGAGTATTACCAGGCCAAAACGGCGCATACAAAGGAATTTCAGGAAAAACTTTTTCAGGAAATGAAAGCAAGGATCAAGGAAGATGATTCGTCCGTTCCTTACAAGCGCAATGGATATTGGTATATCACTCGGTTTGAAAGTGGCAAAGAATACCCCATTTATTCAAGAAAAAAGGGAGTACAGGAGGCAGATGAAGAGATCATGTTCAATGTTAACCTTATGGCAGAAGGTCATGATTTCTATAACTTGAATGGTATCTCGGTAAGCCCGGATAATACCATGGCAGCTTTTGGTACAGACACCATCTCCAGGCGTCAATATGTAATACAGTTCAAAAATCTGGTTACAGGAGAAGTTTATGCAGATAAAATAGACAATACCACCGGGGGTTCTGTCTGGGCAAATGACAATAAGACAATCTTTTATACCAAAAAGGACCCGGTAACGTTGCGTTCCGATAAGATCTATAAGCATGTGCTTGGCACCTCTTCAGAGGATGATGAACTCGTTTTCCACGAAACAGACGATACGTTCAATACCTATGTATACAAATCAAAATCAAAGAAATACATCATCATAGGTTCCTATAGCACATTAACTTCGGAATATCAGATACTATCTGCAGATGATCCCAATGGAACATTCAACATTTTTTCACCCAGGACGAGAGGGCTTGAATATTCTATCTATCATTTTGGGAAGGATTTTTATGTCTTGACAAACAAGGACGGCGCTACTAATTTTAAATTGATGAAAACCTCCGAAGGTGCCACATCATCAGATAACTGGAAAGAGTATTTGGCACACCGGGAAGATGTTTTACTCGAGGATATTGAAATCTTTAAAGAGTATCTGGTGATCTCAGAGCGTGATAATGGCTTGAATAAAATGAGGATTACACGCTGGGACGGAAAAGATTCCTATTATTTGCCGTTCACCAGCGAGACCTATGTAGCGTATCCCTATGTAAATCTTGATTATGAGACGGAAACGTTTAGATATTTGTACAATTCCATGACGGCTCCTTATTCCATTATCGATTTTGACATGCGAACGAAGGAAAAGACCGTTTTAAAGCAGTTGGAGGTACTAGGGGGGAAATTTAATCAAGAAAATTATCGTTCAGAAAGGCTTTGGGCAACAGCACGTGACGGTGCAAAGATCCCAATTTCATTGGTATATCATAAGGATACTAAATTAGATGGTAACAGTCCATTGCTTCAATATGCCTATGGGTCTTATGGAGCCACCATAGATCCTAATTTTTCTTCTGCACGCTTAAGCTTATTAGACAGGGGATTTATATATGCCATTGCGCACATCAGGGGAGGAGAGTATCTGGGCAGGCCCTGGTATGAAAATGGAAAGTTGTTAAAGAAGAAGAATACCTTCACCGACTTTGTTGATTGTTCTAAATTTCTTATTGACACGAAATATACCAACGCTGACCACTTGTATGCCTGGGGTGGCTCTGCAGGAGGATTATTAATGGGTGCGGTTGTCAATATGGCACCGGAACTTTACAATGGCGTCATTGCCGCCGTTCCCTTTGTAGATGTAGTGACCACTATGCTAGATGATTCCATCCCATTGACCACGGGAGAATATGATGAATGGGGTAATCCTAGTGATAAAGAATATTATGAGTATATGCTTTCGTATTCCCCCTACGATAATGTAAAATCTCAGGAATATCCAAACATGTATGTTTCAACTGGCCTGCACGATTCACAGGTGCAATATTGGGAACCGGCTAAATGGGTAGCGAAGATTAGAGCATTAAAAACAGATCAGAACCTTCTTTATTTAGATACCAATATGGAAGCCGGTCACGGCGGTGCTTCGGGTAGATTTGAAGCATTGAGGGAGACGGCGAAGGAGTATGCTTTTCTGCTCGATTTGGAGGGAAAAGATCAATAATAAAAAATAAAGTAGTAATTTTGCCCCTGAAATACCGTTAATAGTAAGGTCTTTCAAGAACCAAACCATATGGAACAATCGATCAACGCCCATAATTCTATCCTTGATCTTATTGGAAATACCCCTCTGGTGAAGCTGAATACCATCACCAAGAATTTGTCAGGGAACTTTTATGCCAAGTTAGAAGCCTATAATCCGGGTCATTCTGCCAAGGACAGGATAGCAGCGCATATCATTGAAGAAGCAGAACGCAGAGGCCTCTTAAAGAAGGGCAGCACAATAATTGAGACAACTTCTGGCAATACGGGTTTTAGTATAGCCATGGTGAGTATTGTAAAAGGGTATAAATGTATCCTCGCGGTTAGCTCTAAATCATCTCAGGATAAAATAGACATGCTTCGTTCAATGGGAGCACAGGTATATGTATGTCCGGCTCATGTGAGTGCAGATGATCCGCGTTCGTATTATGAAGTAGCCAAGCGTTTGCATCAGGAAACTGAGAATTCTATCTATATCAATCAGTACTTCAATGAATTGAACATTGAGGCACATTATCGTTCAACAGGACCTGAAATTTGGGAGCAAATGAATGGTGAGGTCACGCATTTGATCGCCTGTAGCGGTACCGGAGGAACCATTTCCGGAACAGCCCGTTATTTAAAGGAGCAGAATCCTAATATCAGGGTCATCGGGGTTGATGCTTATGGATCGGTGCTTAAGAAATATCATGAAACAGGAAAGATAGATGCCAATGAGATATATCCCTACCGTATTGAAGGTTTGGGTAAGAATCTTATCCCGGATGCCACAGATTTTAAGATCATCGATGAATTTGTTAAAGTAACTGATAAAGACAGTGCTCACACAGCCAGGGCCATAGCAAGGACCGAGGGTATTTTTTCTGGCTACACCTCCGGAGCTGCTATTCAGGCTGTTAAGCAACTTGCCGCGCAAGGAGAGTTTGATGAAAACAGCAAGGTAGTGGTTATTTTTCCAGACCATGGTTCGCGATATATGAGTAAAGTATACAGCGACCAATGGATGCAAGCTCAGGGATTTATGGATGAGGTAAAAGTGACTCAGGAAAATAAACTGGAGGTCATAAAATAAAGATCTAACAAAAAATTAAAAAGTAGGCAGCGATTTAAAATTCGCTGCCTTTTTTTATGTCCTTAAATAAATTTATGATTCGTGGTCAAAAATCCATAGTTTTGCACAAACCAAAAACGGTTAAATGAGAGATCTATTTGACAGGATTATTGAAAATAAGGGCCCTTTAGGAAGATGGGCTTCACAGGCAGAAGGGTATTTTGTATTTCCAAAATTGGAAGGACCTATTTCTAACAGAATGAAATTTCAGGGGAAAGAGGTTATTACCTGGAGTATTAATGACTATCTGGGCCTTGCGAACTTACCGGAGATCAAAAAGGTAGATGGTGAAGCGGCCATGGAATACGGTGCTGCATATCCTATGGGTGCCAGAATGATGAGTGGACATACCGTGTACCACGAACAATTGGAAAAGGAATTGGCTTCCTTTGTCAAAAAAGAATCTTCTTACCTTTTAAATTTTGGATATCAGGGAATAATGTCTGCAATAGACGCCTTGGTATCTAAGGATGATATCATAGTGTACGATGTGGATTCTCATGCCTGCATCATTGATGGGGTTCGTTTGCATATGGGGAAACGGTTCACGTTTAAACATAACGATATAGAAAGCCTTGAAAAAAACCTTGAACGAGCTACCAAAATGGCAGAACAAACCGGAGGAGGTATTCTGGTTATTTCTGAAGGAGTGTTTGGGATGAGAGGCGAACAAGGAAAGTTAAAAGAGATTGTAGCCCTCAAAAAGAAATTCAACTTCAGACTTCTTGTAGATGATGCACATGGATTTGGCACATTGGGTAAAACAGGAGCAGGAGCAGGAGAAGAGCAGGGCGTGCAGGATGAGATAGATGTGTATTTTGCGACCTTCGCTAAATCCCTCGCAGGAATTGGAGCATTCTTGGCTGCTGATAAGGAAATCATAGATTACTTAAAATACAATCTGCGATCTCAGATGTTTGCAAAGTCATTGCCTATGATTTATGTAAAGGGAGCTTTAAAACGCCTGGATATGCTTCGAACCATGCCAGAACTTAAAGCAAAACTTTGGGAAAATGTGAATGCACTTCAGGAAGGACTCAAAGAACGAGGTTTTGATATAGGTAACACCTCCAGTTGTGTAACGCCTGTATATCTTAACGGAAGTATCCCGGAGGCTATGGCTCTTGTAAAGGATCTGAGAGAGAACTATGGTATTTTTTGTTCTATAGTTGTCTATCCGGTAATACCTAAAGGACTTATATTATTGCGAATGATCCCAACAGCTACGCACACATTGGAGGACATCTCAATAACGCTGGATGCGTTTTCCGGTATACGTGAAAGGCTTGAAAATGGCACCTACAAAAGGCTCTCGGCCGCCGTGGCTGCTGCTATGGGCGAATAATCTCTGGATTAAGACAGCTGCTTAGAGCATTTTTTTATAAGTATTTCGTCTCTTGTATACTACAGGGTCAAAATGTTTCCAAAGCTGTCTTATTGCAATATTATCTTCTAATTCGGGCGTCCTATAACAGGTTTCAACCTTTTTAACCTTAAAGGTCTCGTAGTATTCATTGAAAATGATAGAGGTTACCGCTTTATTCTGATATTCCGGGAGTATCCCAATAAGATAGAATATAACATCCTTATTGTGTTTTTTGGCCCTTAGCAAATGAAATATACCAAAGGGGTAGAGTTTACCCTTTGCTTTTTGTAAAGCCCTGGAAAAGGATGGCATCACAATGGCAAAGGCTACTAGTCTATCCGAACTATCCACTATGAACTTTACATACTCCGGATTAATGAAGGGTAAGTACTTCTTTTTAAAATGGGCCTTCTGTATTGGTGTAATAGGGACAAAAGAAGATAGTTTTGCGTAGGTCTCATTAAAAAGATCGAACATTTTGTCTACCCAGGGTATAATTTCCGAGGTCTTGCTAAAATTCATTTCCCTCAGCCCATACCGTTTTTTGATCAGTACATTTAATTTTTTAAAGAGGGCCGGATTCACATTGCTATTAGGAAATTTGTTTTCTACGAATCCTTTTTCTTTAACAAAGCCCATACGCTCGTAATGCGACTTATAATAGGGGTAATTGTACCAGGTGATCATAGTGCCAATATGGTCAAAACCCTCTACCAAAACACCTACTTTATCGAGATTTGAAAATCCTACCGGACCTTCCATAAATTCCATCTTATGGGCTATGGCCAATTCCTTCACCTTGTCAATTAATGCATCCGTAACTTCCGGATCATCAATAAAATCGAACCAACCAAACCTCATTTTTCGAAGTTTTTGCTCATTGACTTCAATCCAGTTGATCATAGCAACTAGCCTGCCAACGATCTTGCCATTTTGGTAAGCAAGAAAAAACCAGGCATCGGCATTTTCAAAAACAGGATTTTTGGATTTGTCAAAGGAGTCCATTTCACCTTTGATCAAAGGGGGCACCCAATAGGGTGAACCTTTGTACAATGAAAAGGGGAAGGTTACGAATTTCTTAAGTTCAGACTTCTTAACAGCCTCTTTAATGGTTACCATTTTACCTGCTTTAATTGCTCAATATTAGGAATTATTGATCACAGAATAAAGACTTAAGGTCACTTTATGGAAGAAGAGTTAGGGTGAGTTTCAAAAGAGCCTGTTGAAGGCTTAATTTTTCTTGCGTTTGGCTTTGCGCTCAAGTTTTCGCATTTTTTTCTTTGAAATGCCTGGTAGGGCTTTCTCATTATCATTTTTGAAAGCATTCTTTTTGATAAAATCACCATTTTGTCCTGCTTTTTGATCATCGATCGCTATGATCTGGTCCTGGTGAAAATCAATCCTGTAGGACAACCCCAGGGCACCAAATATTCTACTAGGGGTAGTTTTAATACTTGCCCCTACATTGATATCTGCCTGGAAATTTTTACTGAACAGGTGAGCGACTCCTGTCCTGAACAAGATGTCTGAATATCGATCGCTTTTAATTCCCTGATTCTCAATAAAAACACTCCATTTTGGATTTTTGAACGCATGGGAAAGGGATATGAGATACTCCATCTCAGGGTAATCAGTGCCTATTTTATCGTAAATAAGATTTGTGATCAATACTAATCTGGAAGTAACGCTGCTTTGTGTGGCTATCATAGCCCTGGGGGCAACAATCGGATCTTCCGGATAGAACGGATTGTCACCTATGGAAAAAGTTGCTCCTGCGTATACAGAGATGGCAGGTACAAGGTCTTTAAGTTGAAATTTATTGTTTGCCCTCCAGCTGTATAAATTTGGTTTTGTGCGGTCCGGGTTTTTAAAAGGATCATACAACAGATATTTTATTCCAAGCCTATTTCTTGAGAAATCAGTTCTTTTTTCATTTAGATCAAAAGCAGTGTAGGTAATATCTTGTTGTACATAGGTTCCTTCGTAAGATATTTCCAATGTTTCGCGAAAAAAGCCATATCGAAGTGCAAGATCGGCACCCATAAAGGTGGATTCCTGAGACAGATCTGTATGTTCTCTCTGCTCGTAGATAAATCCTGTCTCTGCTTGTATTACTCCTTTCCCCACTGCATAAGCACTCACTGAGAGTCCAGGTCTGTTTGAATTTATAACATCAGTATATTGACTAATACCTAAAAATGGAAGTGCAAAACATAGAAAAAGGAGATAAAAGTGAATAGGTTTGGTGCTAAAGCATGCTTTCATCAGGCGCTATTTTATTAAACTTTTAAGACATTTGTGCTGCTATTACAACGTTGGAATTGTACTTTTGATATAAATAGTATATAAAAGATGGGTTTTTTAAAGACACTATTGATCATCATTTTGGTGTACTACCTTCTCAAGATAGTTGGAAGGTGGCTGGCTCCTAGGGTTTTCAATTATGCCGCAAAAAAGACTGAAAGACACTTCAGGGAAGCCTTTGAGCAAGCAAACATGAGTAGAAACAACGGCGAACAGACAATTCACGACCAACATAAATCAAAAAAAGCAACCGGCTCCAAAAAATCCTCAAGTGAAGTAGGGGAGTACATAGATTTTGAGGAAATAGAATAATTTAAGTAGCAAGCTTTCAATGAAGGGTATCTCCAAAGAATTTTTCACCCATTTTTTTGTCCTCACTTTCTTTGTGGTAGTAGCGCTGGCCTATTTCAATCCGGTCTTACAGGGAAAGGTAATAGAGCAGTCAGACATCATCCAGTACACAGGGATGGCGAAAGAACAAAACGACTTTAGGGCTGCCACCAAAACGGAACCTTATTGGACCAATGCTGCCTTTGGAGGTATGCCAACCTACCAACTGGGAGCTAACTACCCTCATAATTATGTAAAAAAACTAGATCTGGTATTGCGCTTCCTGCCAAGACCGGCAGACTACTTATTTCTTTACTTCCTTGGGTTCTATATTCTTTTGAGTTGTATGAAGATCGATTACAGGTTGGCTGTTCTGGGAGCTCTCGCCTTTGGTTTTTCTACGTATCTGATCATTATCCTTGGTGTGGGGCACAATGCGAAGGCACATGCTATCGCCTATTTGCCAATGCTTTTAGGGGGTATCCTCCTAACCTTCAGAAAACAATATTTCTGGGGTTTTATACTTACTGCTATTGCAATGGCATTAGAGGTCAATGCCAACCACTATCAAATGACCTATTACTTCATGCTCTTGATATTAGTCTTAGGATTGGTCCTCTTGATAGACGCCATAAAACAGAAAACACTGGCCACGTATTTCAGTGCAGTAGGGGTTTTGATACTGGCTGTGGTCCTTGGGATAGCCGTAAATGCGACAGCCCTTATGGCCACAAAGGAATATGCTGACTGGAGTACAAGGGGGAAGTCAGAATTAACTATAAATCCAGATGGGTCACCCAAAGAACAACTGGTTGGGTTAGATAAGGAATACATCACCCAATATAGTTATGGAATAACAGAATCCTTGGATCTGTTTGTTCCGAGAATGTTTGGGGGATCTAATAGCGAGGACCTTGGAACATCGTCTAAAGCATATGAGTATTTGACCAATCAGGGACTGCCCAGATCGCAGGCTTTAGAGTTTTCGAGCGGACTTCCATTGTATTGGGGTGAGCAACCAGGGGTAGCAGGCCCTGCCTATGTTGGAGCTATTCTAGTTTTTCTATTCGTCATGGGGTTGTTTTTGGTTAAAGGAAAAACAAAATGGTGGCTGCTGGGTGGTGCTCTGTTTTCACTTATGCTCTCCTGGGGTAAGAATTTCGGTGTTCTGACAGACTTTATGATCGATTATTTCCCTTTGTATAATAAATTCCGGGCTGTTTCTTCCATCCAGGTGGTATTGGAACTGTGTGTTCCCTTGCTGGCTGTTTTGGGACTTTCAGCTTTGTTGAATAAAGAAGTTTCGGTTACCCACAAGTTAAGGGCCCTGAAAGTATCGCTTATCATTACCGGGGGAATGGCCATTGCGATTTTATTGCTAAAGGGAATGTTCAATTTCGATGGACTCAATGATGGTGCGTATTTGCGATATTTTGGTGATGAGGTGTTGGCTATGATCAAAAGAGACAGAGAAGCAGTATACCTTAATGACAGCTTACGATCTTTGATCTATGTGCTACTTGCCGCAGCAGTACTTTGGCTGTATATAAAATCAAAAATAAATAAGTCAATATTGGTTGTTGTCCTTGGTGTACTTATCTGTTTAGATCTTGTTGGAGTGGCCCTTCGCTATGTAAATTCGGACGATTTTGTATCGAGAAGACTAATGAATGAGCCCTTTCAGGAAACGGCGGTTGACAAGCAGATAAAAACAGATACCACTGTATACCGCGTATACGATACTTCGGAAGGTCTTAATGGCGCCAGAACCTCCTATTTTCACAAATCCATAGGGGGATATCATGCGGCTAAACCTGCTGTTATTCAAGAGCTGTTTGATTATCATATTTATCAAAATAACAGACAGGTACTTAACATGTTGAATGTAAAATATGTAATACAGCAAAACGAGGAGGGACAGCGTGTAGCTTCCATCAATCCTGAGGCCAACGGCAATGCATGGTTCGTGGAATTGCTTCTCCCCGTACGCTCCGCCAATGAGGAGATCATGGCCCTTGATAGTTTAGATCTCAACAAGGAAGCAATTATTAACACTCAAGATTTCCCATTAGTAAATCAATTCCGATATGAGGTAGATTCTACCGCTATGGTAGTATTGCAAAAGTACCGACCCAATAAGCTTTCCTATAAATCATCCAATGATCATGATGGAGTGGTGGTCTTTTCAGAATTGTATTACCCCAATGGATGGAATGCCTATGTAGATGGCCAAAATGTCCCTTATTTTAAGGTTAATTATGGTTTACGAGCCTTAATGATACCATCTGGAGAACATGAGATAGAGTTCGTATTTGAACCGGAAGTTGTAACTCAGGGCAGTACTATTTCCATGGCAAGCTCTATAATCTTGGCAGTGATTTTAATAGGAGGAGGTTTTTTCACGTTATGGCGACGTAGAAAAATGAAACAACTAACATGAAAAAAGTGCTCATCGTAACCTACTATTGGCCCCCTGCAGGAGGACCGGGGGTTCAGCGATGGCTTAATTTTGTCAAGTATTTACCAGAGAACGGGATAGAACCTGTCCTCTACATACCAAAAGACCCGCATTATCCAATAAAAGACGCCACACTATCAAAAGAGGTGCCGGAGGGAGTCACTATTTATCGGAATACCATTTGGGAACCCTATAAACTAGCTTCCCTGCTTTCTGGTCAAAAGACAAACAGGATAAGTTCCGGGATCATTACCTCTAAAGAACCATCTTTATTAGAGCGTATATTTCTTTGGGTTCGGGGTAATTTCTTTATTCCGGATGCCCGCGTACATTGGGTTAAACCGTCGATTAGATTTTTATCTGGCATCATCGAAAAAGAACAAATACAGACCGTTATCACGTCCGGCCCGCCTCATAGCTTGCACCTTATAGGTATGGGTTTACAAAAACTAAAAACGGTTAAATGGATTGCCGATTTCAGGGATCCATGGACCTCCATAGGCTACCATAAGGAATTGAGATTAACCAAGAGATCACAAAAGAAGCACATAGCACTGGAAAAAGAAGTGCTAAATAAGGCAGATGAGATCATAGTGACCAGTGAGACCACTAAACAAGAATTTGAGGCCATTACTGCAAGACCTATATTGGTGATAACAAATGGGTTCAATACGGATTACGATGGAGGTACTGCGCTCGATACCAATTTTACCATTTCGCATATTGGCTCTCTCTTGTCAGAAAGAAATCCAAAAGTACTCTGGCGTGTTCTGTCAGAATTGGCAAAGGAACATCCAAGCTTTAGAAGATCCTTACAAATACAACTGGCAGGGGTGGTTAGTGAGGATGTGATAAAGGAGATAGAAGAACACAACTTAGGAGGTGTGGTTAAGATGTTGTCATACCTACCACATGAGGAAGCTATTAAGATACAGCAGGGGTCGCAGGTCTTGTTATTGGCTGAGATCAACTCTGAGGGGACCAAAGGGATCATCCCGGGGAAATTGTTTGAATATCTTGCCGCAAGACGCCCCATACTGGCCATTGGCCCTCCCGGATGGGAGGCAGGAGAGATGGTACGCAACACCAGGACCGGTAGGGTATTTACCTATGAAAATGATAAAAAGCTTAAAGAGACAATTTGGGAATGGTTTACAGCCTATCAAAAGAAATCACTTTCCATGCCGGTTACGGGGATTGAAAAGTTCAGCAGGAGAGAATTAACCAAGAAATTAGCGGCACAATTATAATGGGAATTGTATTTAAACAGTCATTGAGTAATATGGTCATTACCTATTTAGGTTTTGCAATTGGGGCCATCAATACGCTGTTTCTTTATGCCCGTTTTCTAACAGATACTTATTATGGCCTTGTAGGCGTCATATTAGCCACCTCGGCCATATTAACTCCTGTTTTAGCCCTTGGTGTACCAAATACCATGATTAAATTTTTTACTGGATATACGGATAAAAAAACTCAGGATGGATTTTTGGCCTTTATGTTGGTTTTGCCATTGATTCTTATCCTGCCTCTTGGTTTGTTCAGTTATATGGCAAATGATGCTATTGGAAACTTCATAGGGCAACGCAATTTAATTGCGAAAGACTACGTATGGCATATTTTCCTCATTGCTATGGCAATGGCCTATTTCGAGATCTTTTATGCATGGTCCCGTGTCCTTATGAGGTCTGTTTTTGGAAATTTTATGAAAGAGATCTTTGCGAGGATAGCAGTTATGGCGCTGCTTTTTGGAGTGTATGCGGATTATATCTCTGTAGACACCTTCTTAAAGGCCCTGGTAGGGGTATATATTTTGAGAATGTTGATCATGAAAATTTATGCCTATGCGCTTAGGGTACCTTCTTTTACTTTTAAGGTCCCACATAATATTAAAACGATCCTTACCTACAGTTTTTTGATCATTTTGGGTGGTTCTACGGCCGTAGTTTTGTTGGAGGTTGATAAATTTATGATCAACCAGTTCATTGAAATAGAGAAAGTTGCCTACTATACCGTGGCGGTATTTATTGCTACAGTGATCTCCGTACCCTCTCGTGCCATGCATCAGATCACCTACCCGATGACTGCTGCACTTTTGAACCAGAAAGATAAAGAAGGTCTAGGGATACTATACCACAAAAGCTCTCTCACACTTTTTATTATCTCAGGCCTCATATTTGTGTTGATCCTTTTGAACCTTGGGGACTTGTATCTCCTTTTGCCTGAGAATTACCGGGGTGGATTTAACATTGTATTGCTTATTGGGTTGGCTAAGTTGTTCGATGCCATGTTAGGGAATAACAATGCTATTCTATACAATTCCGATCACTACAGGGCCATCTTATTTCTAGGCGTTTTTCTTGCTATTTGCACCATTCTGTTTAATTGGTATCTAATTCCCCGTATTGGGATAGAGGGCGCGGCCCTTGCCACTTTTATTGCGGTATTTATTTATAATCTGTTAAAACTGCTCTATGTAAAACAAAAATTAGATCTACAGCCATTTACGAAAGAAACATTTAAGGTGCTCTTTCTCCTGCTTTTGGTCTGTGCAATTTTCTTCGCCTTGCAATTCCCGTTTCATCCTATAATCAATATTGCCTTAAAAAGTTTCCTGATCATAGCCATGTACATAGGAGTTCTCTATCGATTTAAAATATCGGAAGATGTATTTGGGGTCTTATCTAAATACATAGGCCCAAAATAAAGTAATAAGAGACCCTGATAATTAATATTAGAATTGATAATAGGGCAGTACCCTCAAGAAAAACCCCGCAGGGACGAATCCACCACGGGGCTAACCAACTAACCAACCTAAAAACTATCTTATTGCACTCTTCGGCTTCTGCTTCGAGATACATTGGTCTTACTTGCAGATCTTGTTGTAGCTTTAGGACCACTTCTTTTTGTACTTACTGTCTTGCGACTAACAGCGGTTCTCTGTGTACGCTGCGGGCGATTAGAAGTAGTTTTACTTCTACTGGCAACATTTTTGTTAGGCGTACGAACCACTTTTCTTTGAGTGACTGCCTTTCCGGCATTACTTCTACCTATGGTTCCTGAGCTATTCCTTTTCACCTGGGTAGACCTCGTGCTTCTGGTTTGAGTACTAGATCTTTTCCCATCCATAGTCCGCTTAGATCGCATAGTTTCTGTCCTGGAGGCCGTTCTGCCATTGCTGGCTACTTTATTACTACGGCTACTCTTAGTATCCCGAAACTGTCCATTGCTACGGCGACCTTTGGTGTCGCGAAGCTGCCTGTCATTGCGGGCATACCCATCATTTCTTCTGCTGTTATTATTTCTGGCCACCACGCGTCTGTCGTTACGATAGATACGAGATCTATCTTGCCTGTTATTATATCTGTAGTGGTTACCTACTCTGGCATACGTCCTTCTATAGTTGTTGTAATAAGGCCTGTAATAGGTATATCGTATAGGGGCATAATACCTTCTGTAAGGTCTGTTGTACACCAGACAAAAACCAAGGGCAGGTCTTGCGAAATAGGCGTGATACGGGTTATAGGTATAAAACCTGTTGTATACATTTATATAACCATTGAATCTGTTGAACATTCCCCGGTTGTTATAGTATACATGTAAGCCTCCAACTCTTCTGAGCCTGCCATTGTTGTACCATACATTAATGCCACCTATCTGTGAAACACGTCCATAGTAGTCATAAAAAATGGGTACATTCTGTACCTGGATCACGGCACCATAGTCATCATACTGTACAAAAGGACCATAATCGAATCCAGAATTAAATGTAAGGTTGGCCCTACCAATGTTAACATTGGCGCCAAAATTTACCTGGTTGTCTATGTAAAAATCGAACTCACCATCTCTATACACAGAAAATGTAATTCCGTTTTCCACAAAAATTACGGAGTTGTTATATCGAAATGTATTGCTGATCGCAAGATTTTCTTCTAAGGTTGTGGCCCCCACTGAGCTACTCAGTGCAAAGGCTCCTAAAATGAGTAGTAGATTTTTCATGACACAATTATTTAAAATTCTGAATGCAATTATTTACATTCAGCATAGATATACCAAACAGCGTGCCAAAAATCAGATTTAACTCATAAGTATATGATAATCAGGTATATAAAAATTAGTAAGATACTATCTAATGTGGATATAATGTGCTGTGATTAGTAAATGCACACGCCGGAAAGTAACTAAAAACAACCGGAATTTTAATGAAGTATTATTCTATTTTTGAGGAAAGATAGGTAGCCGTATAACCTTTTTTGGCGGCTACAATTTCTTCCGGAGTTCCTTCTGAGACCAATGCTCCTCCTTGTTCACCACCTTCGGGTCCCAGATCAATTACATAATCTGCACATTTGATCATTTCCAAATTATGCTCAATTACCAATACAGAATGACCGCTGCTAATTAGCGCATTGAACGACTTTAATAATTTTCTGATATCATGAAAATGCAAACCGGTAGTTGGTTCGTCAAATATAAATAGTGCTTTCTCTTTGGAAGTTCCTTTTATCAGGAAGGTAGCCAGCTTAATACGTTGTGCCTCTCCTCCGGACAAGGTTGAGGATGATTGTCCCAGGGTTACATACCCCAGACCAACATCTTGTAGTGGCTTTAATTTTGAAACAATCTTGGTTTGCTTGTGAAGTTGGAAAAAACTTAATGCATTATCTATGGTCATGTGTAAGACGTTATCGATATTGACGCCTTCAAAGTTGACTTCCAGAATTTCTTTTTTAAATCGTTGACCTCCACAGGAATCACATTCTAAATGCACATCGGCCATAAACTGCATTTCTACTGTGATCTCTCCTTCACCTTTACATTTTTCACATCGGCCACCGTCCACATTAAAAGAAAAGTGTTTCGCCTGGTAGCCCCTTAGTTTGCTGAGTTTCTGAGATGCAAATAAATTCCTGATGTCGTCATATGCCTTTATATACGTTACCGGATTTGATCGGGAGGATCTGCCAATAGGATTCTGATCTACAAATTCTATGTGTTTTATCTCCTTATATTTCCCTTGTATGGCCGTATGTTGCCCTGCTTTTGACCCATATCCGCCTAATTCTTTTAAAAGTGCCGGGTATATTATCTTTTTTACCAAGGTGCTTTTCCCACTTCCTGAAACCCCTGTAATAATAGTGAGCATGTTCAGGGGAATGGTTACATCAATATTCTTTAAATTGTGCTCCCTGGCTCCTGTTACCTTAATGAAATTGGGACTCGTTCTTCGCGTTTCAGGTACTGCAATTTCCTGCTTACCCTTGAGGTAGTCAGCTGTTAAGGAGTTGGCCATCAAGATCTCCTGATAGGTGCCGCAGGCCACTACTTCACCTCCAAACGTACCAGCTTCGGGACCTATGTCTATAATGACGTCTGCAGCCTTCATGATATCTTCATCGTGCTCTACCACTATGACTGTGTTTCCAAGATCTCGTAAGGAACACAGCACATCGATCAAATTCTCAGTATCCCTGGGATGAAGTCCAATACTGGGTTCATCTAAAATATACATAGATCCAACCAGACTACTGCCAAGTGATGTGGCCAGGTTAATGCGCTGACTTTCGCCACCGGATAGCGTGTTCGATTTTCTATTAAGGGTTAAATACCCCAAACCTACCTTATCCAGAAAGCCCAGGCGTGTATTAATCTCCTTAAGCAATCTACTGGCGATCTTTTGGTCATGATCAGAAAGAACCAACTCCTCAAAAAAGGATTTTAATTGGAGAATTGGACTGCCCACCAGATCAGATATTGAACTGCCATTGATCTTAATATACCCTGTTTCTTTGCGTAATCTTTTTCCCCTGCATAGCTGACATCGTGTTTTGCCACGATAGCGTGAGAGCATTACGCGGTTTTGGATCTTATAGCTTTTATCCTCCAATTGTTTAAAAAACTTAGTGATCCCAATAAAATGTTTATTGCCTTCCCAAACAAGATTTTTTTGATCCTCTGATAATTGAAACCATGGCTTGTGTATAGGAAAATCGAATTTATAGGCGGCATTTACCAGCTGATCCCTATACCAACTCATACTTTCGCCACGCCAGGGAAAAACGGCATTTTCGTAGACAGAGAGGGAGGTATTGGGAATTACAAGATCTTCGTCAATTCCTATAACATCCCCATAGCCCTCACATGCCGGGCAGGCACCATAAGGGTTATTAAAACTGAATAAATGAACATTAGGTTCTAAAAAGGACATGCCATCTAGTTCAAAGGCATTGCTAAATGGCGTTTCTTTTCCTGTGGCCACTTCTTCGATTAGGCAATCGCCTTTCCCCTCAAAGAAGGCAGTATCTATGGCATTAGCTAAGCGGTTGTAGAAATCTTCATCATCTTTTTTAACGATCCGATCGACCACCAGATATAATTGGTCCCCTACTTTTTGATGTAGTTCCTCGTCAATTCTGTGAATGGTTCCTCCATACTTTATCCTGGCGTATCCCTGCTTTGATAGAAGCTGCAAGGTCTTCTTCTTGTCCCTGTCTTCTGGAATACTTATAGGGGCCAGCAATAATAGTTTGGTGTTTTCTTCGAATGTCCTTACAAAAGAGACCACATCTGTCACTGTATGCTTTTTGACCTCATTCCCTGAGATGGGCGAATAGGTCTTACCAATCCGGGCAAACAATAATTTCAAATAATCATAGATCTCAGTACTTGTACCAACGGTAGACCTGGGATTGGTAGCATTCACCTTTTGTTCTATGGCGATGGCCGGAGCAATACCTTTAATTGAATCTACCTTGGGCTTGTCTAATTTGCCGAGGAATTGTCTTGCATAGGAGGAAAGACTTTCAACATAACGTCTTTGACCCTCCGCATAAAGGGTGTCGAAGGCAAGACTTGATTTTCCTGAACCGGAAAGACCTGTAATGACCACTAATTTGTTTCTAGGGATCACCACGTCAATATTTTTAAGATTGTGCAGTTTTGCCCCCTTTATAATGATATTATGCTTAGGATCTACCTCTGTTATTGTGGCCATAAAAAATCAGAAAGGTGCAAAGATACAATATGTAAAAACCAAACGCCAGTGGAATAAAAGGAGGAATTGAAAAATGTTAAAAAGATTCAGCAGCCACTGAGAACTTATATTTTTTCTATATTTGAAGTGTTAATCAAATAAAATACTGCCTATACAGCAACATTACTTTTTTGAAAAGGATTAAAAAAGTCGCATCCTACAAAAATATTGCGACCCCTGAATTGAACCAAAAAAGTAATTGTATGCAAACAACGATTGACGATGCTATCCTCATAAGTAATTATATCAATGGTGATGAACGAGCCATTGAGATCTTGATCAACAAACACAATCAGCGCCTAAGCAGCTATATTTATTCCAAGGTACATGACATGTCTATTACCGAGGATATATTTCAAGACACCTTTATAAAGGTTATAAGTACCTTGAAACGCGGTAAATATAATGAGGAAGGCAAGTTCTTGCCCTGGATCATGCGTATTGCCCATAATCTGATCATAGATCATTTTCGGCGTAATAAACGGATGCCGAAATATCAGGGAAACAAAGAGTTCAATATATTCTCTGTTCTAACGGATGATAAGTTAAATGCTGAAAAGCAGCTGATCAAAGAGCAAATAGACCAGGATTTAGAGGTCCTTATTGAACAGTTGCCCAAAGATCAGCAGGAGGTGCTGCGTATGAGAATATATCAGGACATGAGTTTTAATGAGATCGCTGAGAACACCCAGGTTAGTATAAATACCGCCTTGGGACGTATGCGATATGCTTTGATCAATCTCCGCAAGATCATTGAGCAGAATCAAATTGTTTTAACGAATTAATAGGTTTTAGGACGAAGAATTCTATTATTGCTCCCTATCTGCCGTTATTTAGGGGTAATACAGATTCTATGCAAGACATTTACTCCAAGGATCCAAAACATTGTAAGCTAATCACCGCTCAAAAGAGCACGGTTGATTTTCTTCTCAACTATTCAAAATCGCTTCACATACGTAAGGTGAAGGGAATAACCATTGAGAACATATTAAATTGATGCGTAGACAATGTTTTCTTTTATAGAGGTCAAATAAACATCATTCTTATAGAGTATAGGCGCTTTGAAACAAAAGCGCCTTTTTTTATGCGCTTCTGGCTCTTAATTAATTCACAGGGTGGAATAGATATTTTCGCGATTTAGGCACTGCCAAATACGAATATGTGTGTTCACATCAAGAATCGGGTGTTTTACAACATAGTTTTTCCTGAGGGTGGCTGTTTGGGTACTTTTAAATTGTTATTGAAAAACAAGTAACTCAAATTTATTTAACAACCTAAGTTCAAAAGCAAGGCTGAAGAACTTTAAAGAAACCAAAAAGATTATCTAACTATGAAACCACTAAAGGACGATTCACTACTAGTTAATGATTACATCAGCGGGGATGAAAAATCATTAGAGATCTTAATCAACAGGCACAACCAGAGAATAAGTAGTTTTATTTATTCAAAAGTACTGGACCGTGATGTAACTGAGGATATATTCCAGGATACCTTTATTAAGGTGATCAAAACGCTAAAAAAAGGTAATTACAGTGAAGAAGGAAAATTTCTTCCATGGGTAATGCGTATTGCACACAACCTTATCATAGATCACTTCAGAAAGAATAAGCGTATGCCTAAGTTTGAAGGCAGTGACGATTTCAATATCTTTTCCGTAATAGGGGATGACAAATTAAATGCAGAAAAGCAAATAATTAAAGATCAGATAGACAGTGACTTAAGTCTTTTAATTGAAGAATTGCCAGATGATCAAAAAGAAGTTCTTTTAATGCGTATTTACAAGGATATGAGTTTTAAGGAGATCTCTGAAAACACAGGGGTAAGTATTAATACCGCTCTTGGAAGAATGCGTTATGCCTTAATCAATCTCAGAAAAATCATTGATAAAAACAATATTGTTCTAACGAATTCATAGTTCATAACACCTTTTACAATATTTCCATATAGGTTGCGTTATCTTATCATAACGATATCACAATCATATGGAAAAAATTTACTCAACTAAAAAAAACGCCTTAGCCTATCCCAGAGTAGGACCGGAAACGATCCAATTTCTGCTGGCTTATTCAAAAGCCCTTAGAATTGTTAAGCACAGGCAATTCAGTTTCGAAATGATCCTGAACTAAGAACTACGGCTCGCATTAGCGGGCCTTTTTTTTGGCATATTCCTGAAGTACTTTTTTTCTCCCAATAGTACGGGTAATGATGTCTTTTTCGAGGTCCCATCCACGGGCAGGTGAATATTCCCTTCCGTACCAGATGATCTGAAGGTGTAAGTCATTCCACAATTCTCTGGGAAACAGCCTTTTGGCATCTCGCTCAGTTTTTACAACGTTCTTCCCTGTAGAGAACCCCCATCGGTACATTAATCTGTGGATATGGGTATCTACAGGAAAGGCAGGTATTCCAAAAGCCTGAGAGACTACAACACTTGCGGTTTTATGCCCAACGCTTGGTAATTTTTCTAATAAAGAGATGTCTTTAGGCACGTCTCCCTCATACTCTTCTACCAGTATCTTAGACAGGCCGTAAATACCTTTAGATTTCATGGGCGAAAGCCCTACAGGTTTTATGATTTCCCTGATCTCCTCTACGGATAATTTAATCATATCATAAGGATTATCGGCCCTTTTAAAAAGTTTTGGGGTGATCTTGTTAACACGTACATCTGTGCTTTGTGCGGAAAGCAATACTGCTATAAGAAGGGTGTAGGGATCTTTGTGTTCCAAAGGAACCGGAATTATCGGGTATAATTCACGTAAAGTTTTGATCGTAAAATCAACTTTTTCAGATTTGGTCATATATGACTATTTTTACGGCTACAATTAAAAAAAAGCGAATGAAAACACTTCAGGTAGGGGACAAAGTACCCCAATTTACATCAAAAGACCAAGACGGAAACGAAATTAAACTCTCCGATTACAAAGGAAAAAAACTGGTAGTTTTTTTCTATCCCAGGGCAAATACCCCCGGTTGTACCGCAGAAGCGTGTAATTTAAGGGATAATTATAATGAATTACAGGCAAAAGGGTATCATTTACTCGGGGTCAGTGAGGATTCACAGAAAAAACAATCAAACTTTAGGGACAAATACAGCTTCCCATTTCCATTACTGGCAGATGAGGATCACACAGTTATCAATGCCTTTGGTGTTTGGGGGCCAAAGAAATTTATGGGAAAAGAATATGATGGTATCCACAGAACCACTTTTATCGTGGATGGTGAAGGCGCGGTGGAAAAGGTGATTGAAAAAGTTAAGACCAAGGATCACGCCGCACAAATATTGTAGCTATATGGCTAACGAAATAAAATAAGCCCTGATATTATCAGGGCTTATTTTATTATACTTTTTCTTCTGCGGCGGTCACATTTTTGGTGAAGAGCCTTTTCTTCTTTATGGTATCTGCGATCCCTTCAGGAAGCATTTCTTCCCAACCTTTCTCCCCACTTGTGATCTTTTTAAGGACGTCTCTTGAAAAGATATCCATTATTTCCGGATCATAATCAATAATGTCCATCACTTTACCATTGTATTTAAAGAACTTGTAAAGTTCCTTCATCCTGGGGTGAACCTTAATATTATTACTGGTCATGATCTGTCCTGTCTCAGGATTTTTCATAGGGTAGAGATATACTTTAAGGTCCTTAAAGAATAATTTTCCGAAGGCTTCCAGAATACCACCACTGAGGTGTCTGTAATACTTTTCGTCGAATATTTCCACCAAATTATTGACGCCCATGGTAAGACCTATACGCGCTTTGGTAAAGTTACCCAGGTATTCCACAAGCTTATAGTATTCCTGGAATTTAGAAATTAGCACCGTATGGCCAAGAGAGCATAATAATTCTGCTCTGTCCATAAAGTCTTGCTCATCTATTTCCCCCGAGGCCCTAAGATTGGAGAGGGTTATTTCGAACATCACAATGGTCTTTTCCTCTTCCACCGTCTGTTCACGGATGAAGATATCATAAGATTTCTGAAACATGTCCATGTTCACCTTGGTAACCGGTCTAAAGCTACCACGTAAGGCCAGTATGTTCTTTTTGTATAGGACAGCAGCCGGCAAAAGGTTATTACCATCAGGACCAAACATCACCGCATCGGTCATATCATTCCTGATCAATTGAAGGCTCATCAAGCGGTTATCAACATTCTTAAAGTTAGGACCGTTGAAATTCACCATATCGATCTCCACCGTATCCCTGTCCAGGTGATCATAGAGGTATTTTAATAATTTCCTGGGCTTGTTGTATTTATAAAAGGCGCCATAAATGAGGTTCACACCCACAATACCAAGAGTTTCTTGCTGCAGGCGTGCTTCATTTTGTTTAAAACGAAGGTGTAGTATAATTTCGTCGTATTCCTTTTGATTGGGATCTAGTTGAAACATGATCCCGACCCAACCATGACCTTTATATCTTTTTGAAAAATCTATAGTAGCCACTGTATTTGCATAGGTAAAGAAGAGTCGGTCAGGGTGATCGTCCCGTGTAATACGCTCTTCCATCAGTTTCATTTCATGGCTGAGCATTTTTTCCAATCTACTTTGAGTCACATATCTCCCGTCTTCTTCAATACCATAAATGGCATCACTAAACTTTTTGTCATAAGCGCTCATTGCTTTTGCAATGGTTCCTGAGGCCCCACCGGATCTAAAAAAATGCCTCGCTGTTTCTTGTCCGGCACCTATCTCTGCAAAGGTTCCGTAAATAACCGGATTGAGATTTATGCGGAGGGTTTTGGCCTTTATGGAAGGAATGTTTTCAAATGCAGGATCTTGATTTAAAACGGATGACATTCAACGAAGTTTACGGTAAACAAAGTTAACAAGAATGGGCAATCTTTTAAATAAATAAGTCATAAATTTGAATAAAATAGATGAGCCGTTGAAATTAACTTTTTTGGGAACAGGAACCTCACAAGGGATCCCGGTCATTGGGAGCACGCATCCGGTATGCCTGAGTAAAGACCCAAAAGATAAAAGGCTACGGGTATCGGTTCTTATTTCCTGGGATAATTTTAATTACGTGATTGATTGCGGCCCCGATTTCAGGCAACAAATGCTACGTCATCAGGTAACGAAATTGGATGGAGTTCTATTTACCCATGAACATTCTGACCATACCGCAGGGATTGATGATATCCGACCGTTTTTCTTTCGCCAGGGAGACATCCCCATATATGCCCACCAACGAGTAGTGAATTCTTTGAAAATAAGGTTCGATTATATCTTTTCTGAAAACAATCGATATCCAGGGGCTCCTGCCGTGAAAGTTAATGAGGTTGAAAACGGAAAACCTTTTGAGGTAGGTAATTTGTATGCCCATCCTGTAGAGGCTTTTCACAATAGGTTACAGGTATTCGGGTATCGTATAAAAGACATTGCGTATCTGACAGATGTAAAGTCTATTGAGGATAAAGAGATAGAAAAGATAAAGGGTGTTAAGGTGCTATGCATTAATGCTTTACGAATAGATTCTCATCACTCTCATTTTAATCTCAAAGAGGCCCTTGCCTTTGTTGAAAAAGTACAACCCGAAAGAGCTTATTTTACCCACATCAGTCATTATTTGGGATTTCATGAAGAGGTAGAAAAGTCGCTTCCTGAGAATGTACATTTAGCTTATGATAATTTAACAGTAACTATAGACGAATGAAAACTAGGATATTTTTGTACTTATTTATTTTCTCTTCTCTGATAGCGCTCTACCTGTACGTAAGCAGTGCCAAAAGGGTAGAGGCCATTGATAAAACAAATACTGAATTAAAAATTACAATAGAACAACTAGAGGATTCGCTCAGAACCACTCAGATAAAGGCATTAGATCTACAATACTTTTCCCTGGAAAACAATGATGATGCCCTTGCCTATTATGATCATTTATCCCTGGAGGATCCTGCACGCTATATAGCAGACAAATTAATAGAGACAAATGAAACCAAAGGCGATAACCCTTTGGTTCCATACGAAGGGATGGAAAATGATTTTAAGATCAATAAGATCAAAGTGTTAAATCACAAATGGATCATAGCCGACTTTTCGGATGGAAAATACTGGGGTGAATTGTTTATCCAATATGAGTTAAAGGATAATTTATCTGTCGATTTTTCTCTCGCAGATTATCTGTTGTATACCCGTAGCAATTAAATATGGTTCTTTAGCCAGGTATTCATGGCATAAAAGTTTTCTCGAGACACGCCATGTCCCGTAGGAAATACTTCAAAGGTATGTTCTATACCCAGCTTATCTAATATTGGGGGTGTCCTTTGTGCCCATGATAATGGGATAACAGGATCCATTTGGCCATGGGAGATAAACATTTTTAGTTGAGTATGATCCTTTTGCTCAAAAGATTCTATAAGTATTTTCTCATCTATATAGCCACTTAGGCCTATTACATTGCGTACCATATCCGGATATGAAAGGGCCAGTGCGAGGCTGAGAACGGTACCCTGGCTGAAACCTAAAAGCGATACCTTGTTTTTATCTAAATCGTAGGCCTCAATGGCCTCTTCAATAAAAGCGATCATTTTGCCAACAGATTCTTTCGCCTGAGCCACATCGCTCCATTTGCCAAAATTTGCATCAAAGTTGATGGCATACCATGCATAGCCATAAGGGGGCATGGGATTGGGCGCTCTTACTGAAATCACACATAATTCAGGAGGAAGTTCCGGGGCAAAAGAAAATAGATCTTCTTCGTTACTGCCATACCCGTGAAATAAAAATAAAGAAGCTGCTTTATTGGTTCCTGATACAGGAGGACGGACAAGATGCTCAAGAGACAATGGAAGGGTAGTCATATTATTGAATAAAAGTGAACCATTTTTGAAAATAGGGACTTAATACAGGTAAAGGGTTCAACTTTCCACTAATAGCACCTAGAAATCCATATAACCACATAACGAAGTAAAAAATATAAAGGGCAAGCCAGGCGTATTTAGAAAACCATACGCTGAGGAAGAGCGCGCAGCCAATAAAGACCAAATGCAATCCAAAAGCCTGCCGTGTGTGGAATCTTGCATACGCGTTCTTTGATTCTGAATTCATAGACATGGCGATCAATGCCCCAACAATAGTGATATAAGAGGTAATTGCCGTCGTCTTTCCTTCCTTAATCTCTTTTGTGGTCATGGTTATTTTTTGTAAGTCTCTATGCCAGGAGTAATTGGTCGTTTACTATAACACCATAGACATTTCCTTTCCCTTTCCGGCCAATGAACATACTGTTTTTGGAGGTTGATCTGATGTTTTCTTTTTTGATTTCTAACGTTCCTTCCGTGGTAAAAAGGCTTAAGGTAGCCGGTTGCCCTTCTTTAATGCTCGGTGTTGTAAGCCCAAATCGCTCTCTTCCTTTGGTTAGTAATTTAATGGAAATCTCAGTATCAAAAATAGAATTAAGCATTCCAAAAGCCGATTCGAGGCCTAAGCTCCCAAAGGCAGCATGATCGAACTCTATGCGTTTTTCTTCAATATCTATGGGCATATGATCGGTGGTGACCATATCTATAATACCGTTCTTTAATCCCTTTTTTAACGCTTCTGCATCCTTTTTTGTACGAAGTGGAGGCAGTACCTTATAATTTGTTTCAAATTCGTCCAGGACTTCGTCAGTGAAGCAAAGATTATGTAGCGCTACACTACAGCTCACATCTAACCCCTTCTTTTTAGCCTCGGCAATAAGGGTCACTGCACCGGCAGTTGAAATGGTAGGGATATGAAGCTTTCCTCCCGTGTATTCCAAGATAAAAAGATCTCGTGCTATCTGAATCTCTTCAGAAAAGGAGGGGATACCTTTTAAGCCAAGCTTTGTAGACATACCTCCTTCATTGACCATCCCGTTGACAGCAATTGATACGTCCATAGGGTAGGAGAGGACCAACCCATCAAAACCTTGTGCATATTGCAAAGCGATCTTTAATAAATTAGAATTCATGATCGGCTTTTTGAAGTCGTAAAAGGCTACAGCGCCCGCATTCTTCATATCGTATAATTCAGCCAGATCCTTACCCGCACTATCCATCGTAAGGGCTCCCATGGGATGTACTCTCGCTCCTTTTTCACTGTCAGTTTTCTTTAAAAAGACGACATCGCCACTTGTATCGGGAATTGGTTTGGTATTGGGATTTAATACAATATCCGTAAAGCCGCTGTGAGCAGCAACCTTTGTGCCATTTGCAAGTGTTTCACGTTCTTCATAACCCGGTTCACCAAAACTTACACTGCTATCTATCCAGCCTTTTGATACATGGAGATCTGGCAAGGAAATCACCCTGGTCTTTGAGTCTGCTTTTATTGAAGCTGCGATCTTCTCAATTTTTCCATTTTTGATCCATATATCACGTACTTTTTTATGCAATCCATGGTTGTCCTCGTCATGGATAGTTGCTGATTTTAGCAGTATGTTCATTTAAGTACTTTTTGTATGATTACTTCAGTCAGAATAAAAAGCAGTGCTAAAATAGCAAACCATTTCCAAAGGTTTGTTACGGCATTGTCATTTTCAATCTCATTGAATAGCTCAGAGACCGAACTTTTAATGGTTGCTCCTTCCATCGATTCAACCTCCAAATATGACAGATCACTTTCTTTTCTTGCATAGTTAAAGCTTAAAGACATATTTTGTTGGGTGTTCTTCAACTCGTATGTCCCAGGTTCTTTAGGATATTCCGAAAACCAAAGTCGGGTTTTTTGACCAATCGACTGTTGTCTGGGAATAAATTCTTCTCCATCTTTTTGTACGCTTATAATTCTGTCTTGCTGCATCAACTCGGGGATATCAACGCTATTCTCATTTTCCATAGTATAATACAGTGAAGCAAGTTTTCTGCTTTGCAACGCAATGGCGTACACACTTGGAACCACCAGAGGAGAACTTTTGAAATTTGAATTTACATACTCCAGGGAGGCCGAAAAAACATAAACATCTCCTCTACTTGCCAGAAAAGGAGCTCCATTGGCATAAGACAGGATATCGGAAGTATTTCCATTTACTTTGTAATACTGCTTTACATCGGGATATTGAAAATTGTCGATCCTATCCTTGAAAACATTTACAAAAAGCGGATGTTCATAATTGATTCCGGTAATCTGCTGGGGCACTGCCAATCTGGTTCCATAGGAGAATCCAGTTCCAGACAAGATTTTATTGAAATCTCTGACATTCATTTCCTGTGAAGGGATCACTATCATACTTCCACCCTGTTGCAAATATTCTTTAATGGAAGCTTGGAGTGGTATTGATATGGAAGTAAGCTCGTTAAGTATTACAAGATCCTGGGAATCGATCAGGGGTATCGCCTGCTCATCTTCATCCACTGAGCTGTATTCACAGCTATCATCCCCAAATAGTTTTTGCAAGAACAGATCATTGGCCGTACCAAGGGTCAGAATTTTTATTTTTTCACGTGTATTGATATTGAAATACAACTCGTTATCATATGTCAGCCCCATATCACTTATGCTAACTTTTCCAGTAATTTCTTCATTGGCCGGAAGGGTAAAGATTATTTTCGATTTCTCGTTTGGAGTATATGATACAGCGGCTTTCGCTATTAATGCTTTCCCATTATATGCAGAGATTGGTGTTGATTCAAATGGGGAACTGCCCGAAACGATTACGACCAAATTCTTTTCAGGGGAATTACCCGTTTGTAAATAGAGTGAGTCTAGAGAAATATTATTCATATTTTCTACACGAAGCGGAACAAAATATGGCTCTATTTCATTCAGAGAATCGGGAATAGTTCCATTAATCGACCTTTGAAAATCGGACAAAACGATAAGCTTTTTATTGGTTGAGGTACTTTGGCTGAAATAGGTGCCGCTTTTCAAGAAAATATCATTAAGGGTAAGCTGGTTAGGGCTGAATGCGAGTTGCAGTAATTCATTTTGAATGTCATCGATGGTAACATCCTTGAATTCTTCATCGTTTGTGAACAAAGTAAATCGTACACCTGTGGGTATGGATTCAATGAGTTCCTGTATGGTTTCCTCTAATAATGAACTATTATCCTTTCGGAGTTGCAGACTATGTGAATTATCGAGATAAAGAACAATTTCTTGCTCTTTTAAGGCCGTGGAACTTGCCGTAAAAGGCTGTGCAAAGGCAAAGATCAGGGAGGCAAAAAGAGCCATTCTGGTAAACAACAGCAACCATCTTTTTAATGACTGACTGCGTTGTGACTTGGCCACTACTTTTTGTAGCAGTTTTACATTCGTAAAAGGAGTTCTCTTAAATTTTCGAAGTTGTAAAAGATGAACTAAGATAGGAAGTAGGAGGAGCCAAAGAGCCCAAAGTAGTTGCGGATATTTAAACAACATTCCCAAGAAACATTTGGCAAATATACGTAAATTTTAAGTGGAGTATAGGCCTTCGAAATTTTAATAGCAAATGTCTACGGACCTTAGCAAAAGAAAAAAAAGTCGTTCATGTCCTTCTGAGAGTTCTTACCCAAAAAACTTCGTATCTGTCTTTGGGCCTTTGCATTGGCTACGGTGATTATGCTTTGAGGATCTTTCATCTTTTCAATTTCGGTGTAGGATGAAAGAATTTGCCCATAAATTTCTTTTCCAATTTTATTTGGATTATCGCATACCCAATAAAATGCTACCTTATGTTTTGTAAGGAGTTTAGCAATCGTCTTGCCTTTATTTCCGGCTCCCCAAATAACCAGGGGTCTATCAGCATCCCAATCTAGTTTTAAAAAATAATAGATCTTCAGATCCAGAAAGTAGTTTTGGGCATAGTGTTCGCTGGTACGTGATGTGCGTGTATCGTAATCTCGCCACAAATGCAAAACATCTTCAGAAGGCAAACAGCAAAGTCCGCAGGCATACATACGAAAGGCCAGATCGTAATCTTCCGGGTAGCGGTCATCATTAAATGCCCCACATTTGTTAAGATCTTCCCTGTGCAGCATCCAGCAGGGGGAGGGTATAACACATTCTTTGTACCGCTCCTCAAAGTTTGCTCCATTATGCGTTAAGTTGTTTAACCATACTTCATAGCGTCTATAGCCATTGCTAATTCCTCTTGATGAGAAATAACGGACTTTTCCCAGGGCAATGCCTCCGGGGCCATATGTTTGCAGGGAAGAGACCATGCTGCCTATCTTCCCGGGCTTCATGATATCATCAGAATCCATCCGTGTTATAAAACTACCGGAAGATGCCTCATACGCGGTTCGCAGAGCTGTGATAATCCCTTTACCCTTGTTTGAAAGAAGTTGGATTCTGGGATCTTTTTCTGCGAAGGACGCCAGAACTATCCTACTATTATCTGAAGAATGGTCGTCCACAGCCAATACCTCCCATTGCGAATACGTTTGATCTTGAATTGAGGCTATGCACTCTCCCAAGAAACGCCCGGTATTCTTAAACGGAATGAGAATGCTTACAAGTTGGTTCATAATTTGGGTGGCTAATGATCCTGCTTTTATATGGATCAAAAAATAATCCCATACCTCTTATCTAGATTTGTTAAGGGCTTCTTTGATCGCTTTCAGTGCTAAGGGCGCCATAATTTCATATCCTGCTTTTGTAGGGTGCACCCCATCATTGGCGAGATGGCTATCCATACCATTGTCCTCATTGACCAGGGCAGAAAAATAATCTAAATAGTGTACTCCGGCTCGTTCTGTGTATTCTTTGATCATCGCATTTAATATTGGTATCTTCTCATCAGGATTAAGCCCTGGTCTCCACGGATAATCGGAGGCAGGTAAAACGGAACATAAGATAACCGCTATGTTATTAATCCTTGCCAATTCTGCCATTGATTTTAAATTACCCATAATTTCATTAAGGGTCATAAGGCCGGTGTTACCTGCAATATCATTAGTGCCAGCTAGAATCAGGACCACTTTTGGTTCCAGATCAAGAACATCTTGCCTGAATCTCACCAGCATTTGTGGGGTTGTTTGTCCGCCAATACCTCTATTTATAAAAGGTCGGTCCCTAAAAAATGAAGGCATAGTGTGCAACCAGCCAATGGTTATGGAGTTGCCAAAAAACACTACCCGTTCTTCAGATCCTATCATCCCTAACTCTTGATTAGCCTCTTGAAATACTTTTAGTTGCGCCCAGTCTTGAGCAAAAGCAGGCATATGGGTGATTACTAAACACAATACCAAAAGGAGCAGGATTCTTTTCATAAAACAAGTTTGTGGACATAGACCTTGAAAAGATACTAAATAAGATAGGGGTGAACGAAAAAACCCCGCCTTTTATAAAGCAGGGTTTTTGGAGTTCCTTATTTTGTTTATGGGCTATTCGCAAGCTACATCATCGCCATTGCTATCCCAGCAATGCCATAGTTCATCGTCAAAATAGGCCATAGCTCTTACACGTCCTTCAAAAGTGTCTCTGCTCCACTCAATATCAACTTCTGTGAATGACTGAAGTGTGGTATCGTAAACATAGGCGCTGAAATAGGCATCATAGGTGCCTTCTTGCAATCCATATTCCAGATAACTGTTTCTAAATAGATCATCATTTTCCTGATCATCCAATTCTCGAACCCAAGTGTAACGGATAGAACCAATTTCTTCACCACTTCTTTCCCAATCTATACGCAACATAGGATCTGGTCTATCTGGTCCCTGGTTGAGGATCCAAGAGCCGCTGTTGCCGTCCAAAGCAGAATTGCCACTGAACCATAAGAAATCATTAAACCCTTCAATACCCAATTTGGTTACGTACATATTCCATGCAACCCCATTGGCAGTTAATTGACCTGTGAGACGAGCCGTATAGTCGCTTGTGAATCCACCAACACTATAGGTCCATTCCCAGGTGTCATCTGAGATCTTCTCAGGTGTTTGAGAAAAAGCTGCCTGAAAAGAGGCAACCGGAACAGCTAATGTGGAATAAATAGCTGAGCTCCAAACCCCAACTACCAGTCGGGAGAACACCCAATTCCCATTGGGAGCCTTATTGTCATAGACAAGGGGTGTAGATTTTCCTGAGGTACCACTGTCTTCAAATGCTCCAAAATCGATCGCCATAGATTCAAATGGCGGCAATTCAGGAGACGTTCCTTGCTCGTTAATGTCTGTTGATTTTTCGCAGGAGGCGGCAAAGATCATGATCAGGGTCAAAATAAGACCTGATGATTTCCAATTTTTCATACTTGTATATTTAACTTGTTTGTCCAGATTTTAACTGCTTTCATAACGTTTAAAAGCGTCTAAAAGTATCAGGAATACATTTCTTTTTTTGGAATGGAACAATCCTATGGATCCCATGGAAAAGTGGGATCAATGAAGTATAAAAAAATAACTGGTTAAGAATAAAACTTAATACTGCTAATATTTAGCGCTTTTGCCATTGGTTTGTGTTCTTTGGATAAATGCGCGGATATCATCATTTGCCTGTTTCAGATCTTCCCTTCTGAGGTACATCATATGGCCGCTTCTATATCCTTTAAATTGGAATCGGTCTTTCATACGACCACTTGGATCCACCTGCCACATTGTATACTTGGCATTAAAGTACGTTGTGGCCCCATCGTAATAACCACTTTGTATTAGTACGTTTAAATATGGGTTCTGTGCCATGGCTTGTCTGAGATTATCGCGGGTATCGTCATTTTCGTTATTCCATGGTCTTACAGGGCCAAACATATTGTATTTGATGTCTGTCTTAAATTTAAGTTCTTCCTGCAGATAATAATTAATGGCAGGAGTAAAGCTATGTAGCCAAGAAGTGATCTCGGCATTATAATCTGGTCTTACGCCGGCAAGTTGCTTGTCCATCCCTAAATACCGGCTATCTAACCTACCAACCGTATACCCCTTATCCCTTAAGAGGGATTTCCAGAAATAGGAGGTGGGTACTGATAGATTTTGGGCCAAAATTTCGGCCTGTGAAAGGCCGGAATAAAAGGCCATTTTTTCAGCAACTTGATTGCGCTCATCCGGACTTATGAAACCTCCTTTTGCCAAGGCAGGAATTAAGGTATTGATGGTGTAAGACTCGGCCTCTGGTAATACCTCCAGAAGATCCTTGTTCTGAAGGGAAGGTGGTAATGCCTTATGATGCCAGGCAGCTGCTGTGTAATAAGGCAGGTTGAGTGCATCGCTAACAGGTCCTCCTACTCGAATCACTTTATAGTCTGCCGGACTCACCATAATAACGCCATTGAGGTACATCCATTGCTGATTCTGTAAGGCCAGTGAAAGACCCATGACACGAGTGCCCCCATAACTTTCACCTACAATATATTTAGGGGAACGCCAGCGGTTATGTCTTGTGACGAATGTATTTAACCATTCTGCCAGGTATTTTATATCTGCGTTTATGCCAAAGAATTTATCCCTGTCTACTTCTTTCCCTGACTCCGGGATGGTGCGGGAATATCCTGTATTTGCGGGGTTAACGTATACAATATCGGTCACATCCAGCACAGAATAAGGATTCTGACTCACCCCATAAGGCTGTACAGGGTATCCTTCGTCATCAATTTTTAGGACTCTGGGACCGGTATAAGCAAGATGCATCCAAACCGAACCAGATCCGGGTCCTCCATTGAAGGAAATAAGTAAGGGTCTTGAGGCCCTGTCCTTAACATCATTTCTTGTGTAATACGTATAATGGAGCGATGCAATGGGCTTTCCTAATTCATCCCAAACGGGCTGCATACCGGTTTTAGCCGTGTATGAAAAATTAGTGCCATTCACGGAAACACTGTGTTGTGTTGTTACAGCGGTATCAACGGGAATAGAACGGTTTTGACCAAAACTTAGGCAAATAGTGAAAAGGCCGGTAGCAACTGTCAGTATCTTTAGTTTCATTTGATTTGATTTATATCCGCACTAAAATATAAAAATAAGTTGAGTAAGAAACGCATGGAACAAAAGCAATTTTAGTTCGTATTAAACTGGCAAGAATTGTTAGTATCTTCGGGTTAGTAATGGTTCTAAAGTCTACTGCAATGGAAAAAATTTCAAGAAGAGTATTTAATGAAAAGATATCCCAAGGAATATTGGGAGCCGGTCTCCTGGCAAGTGCACCTCTTGCTTGTGCTATGGGGCAGAATTCTTCAAAGAAATCCTCATTAGGAGTTGCTTTGGTGGGCCTGGGCAGCTACAGTACCTATCAATTAGCACCTGCTTTAGAGCAAACCCAGTATTGTCATTTAGCAGGAATCGTTACGGGAACAGAGGATAAGGAAAGTATTTGGGCTTCCAAATACAACATACCTGAAGGTAGTATTTATAATTACCAAAATTTTGACAACATAGCAAACAATGAAAATATAGACATAGTCTACGTGGTTTTGCCCAATAGTATGCACGCTGAGTTTTCCATCCGCGCTGCACAAGCTGGGAAGCATGTGATATGTGAGAAACCAATGGCGATCTCTGTGGAAGAGTGTGATGCCATCATAGAAGCATGCGAAAAAGCTGGTGTTTCATTGGGTGTTGGGTATCGTCTGCATTCTGAGCCTTATACTCAGGAGGTGAAGCGCTTTGTGAAGGAAAAGACCTTTGGGAAAGTCACCTATTTGGCTGCGGAAGCGGCATACCAATCGCGTGGTAATCCAGGGCAATGGCGTTTGAACAAAGCCTTATCTGGTGGAGGGGCGTTAATGAACATGGGGGTTTACAGCATTCAAAGTGCTATTTACGGAACCGGGGAGAATCCTGTAAGCGTCACCGCGCAGGAGTTTAGCACCAGACCTGATTATTTTAAAGAAACTGATGAGACCATTACGGCTCAATTTCACTTTCCCGGAGGAGCGGTAGGGAATATTTTTACCTCTCATAATGCCAATGCCAACAGATTGTATGCTTCCTGCGAACGCGGCTGGTTTGCTCTGGAACCGGCAAACAATTATGGCCCGTTAGCCGGGACAAGCTCTAAAGGAAACATCAATTTTACACATGAATCACAACAAAAACTACAAATGGATGATTTTGCCAGGCACATACTTGAAGGAACAGTAAACAGAGCGCCGGGAGAGATGGGTAAACGGGATATGATCATTGTGGAGGCCATATACAGGTCTATCGCGGAAGGGAATAGATCAATTCCCTTATCACTAGGATCAATGGGCTTGATTTAAATAAGAGAAACAGGCTAATATGTATTCTTTAACCAGTATGCAGCCCTTTGTTGTGTGGTAAAAACCTTAAGACGGGCAGATCTGTTGGTGGCAACGTCTACAAGAAAGTCTGATAAGGATTCCCGTTTCCAAACCAGTGCCAACATTATTTTATTTCCTAAAACGGTTGCTATTTTTTCCCCTATAAAAAAGAGCTCTATAAGGGCTATTTCATCGGCAATGACTTCACTGAGGTCAACAAGTATTTTTGAACAATTATGACCATTGCATTCTTGCAGGATCTGTTCCGGAAATTCCATATATTTCCAATATTCGTATGTACCCTGCATGGTCATCACCAGGTACTCTTTCTTTTTTAAAATGGAAAAACTACTTACCATTCCTTGCCTTTGTTGAGTGCACTTGAATAGTAATTAGTTAGGCTGTTATATTCAAGATACATAAAAAATGACTTACTCGAATGAAAGTGTAAGAAATTATCTACAAAATTAGGAATTGCATATGGTTTTAACACAAAGAGAATCAACGGATGTGAATATTATAACATACCATTTCAGAACCTCTGAGGAAAAAAAGCTTTAAAATTTTTCAAAAACCCCTAGACCAAAAAGGGCAAAATCGTATTTAACCGGATCCTCGGGGTCTAACAAGCGAAGATTGGCATCTAGTTCAGCCACCGCCTTCGCATCATTTTGTTTCCGGCTCAATAGCCCTAATTTCCTGGCTACGTTCCCGGAATGAACATCCAAAGGGCAAGATAATTGAGATGGACTCACTGATTTCCATATTCCAAAATCGACACCACTAGATGCATCCCTTACCATCCATCTAAGGAACATGTTGATCCGTTTCGCGGCAGATCCTTTACTTGGATCTGAAACGTGTTTGGTGGTTCTTTGTGCATGAGGCAGTTCAAAAAAATACTCCTTAAATTTTGATATGGCAGGTTGTAGGGTGCCCTGCAGGGCATACTTGCTAAAAATGACTTCTATTCCTCCATACTTCGTATAAAGGTGTTTTAAGGCCCGTATAAAGTAGAGAAGATCAGAGCCGTTAAACGTT
Source organism: Eudoraea sp. (assembly GCA_024639765.1). Classification (GTDB taxonomy): domain Bacteria; phylum Bacteroidota; class Bacteroidia; order Flavobacteriales; family Flavobacteriaceae; genus Muriicola. The sequence goes on along the minus strand of JAHEHU010000010.1, from coordinate 8,492 downwards.
CGGTGTACAAAAGTTTGTAAGGACCTTAGATCGTCCTCCGTATGCCCAGTAACGAAATCATAAGGGGCCTGATCCATGAGGTCCATTAATAAGTGGGCATTGTTGATAATACTTTTTCTATTTCCCCAGGCAATGGTGGCCGTAAGAAAACCACTGATCTCTATGTCCTGTTTCAGAGAGAACATATGAGGTATCTGCAGAGGGTCTGAAGCTAAAAAAGCGGGACTATTGTACTCTGAAACTTTAAGATCCAGAAACTCCCGTAACTCCTCGCTAATAATTTGTGATTCCCTCATAAAATTTCAGCGCTACTGATCAAAAGAAATAAAATGCCGTTATGGGCCATGTGCATGAAAATAGCATAATGTAACCCCAGTCTGACCCTTAAATAACCCAGAAAGAAGCCCATGACAACTTGTGGTGCCACCATAAACGGAGCCAGCCATAGCAGATCGTAAGCATTCTCAAAATTTCCTAAATGGACCAACCCGAACAATAAACAGGAAAAATAATAGACCCATGGGAAGTAGTGAGATCGCTTAAAAAATACGAGCGGACCCCTGAATATGAATTCTTCGGTAACAGGAGCGATAAGTACCATCAAAAAAAATATAGTTATAGCAGAGTACTTTTGAAACAGATCATCTGCTTTGTGTGCCCCAATGTTTATGCCTAAAAGATGGGAAAGACCCTCCAGTAGTATTACGAGCCCTATGCCAAATACAAAATTCCAGCCTAGTACATTGAGGAAAATCCTGAATTTTAATCGCGGATTTATATTGGAGTAAGGATTATACCTTGGTTTGCGAACAAATTCCCAGACATGTCTTAACATTAGTGATCTACGATTTGTCCATCTACCATCGTAAGTTTTCTGTCTGCCATATTTGCTAATTCTTCGTTATGCGTTACGATCACAAAGGTTTGCCCAAATTCTTTTCGTAACTGAAAGAACAGCTTATGAAGGATATCGGCACTTTCTGAATCCAAGTTGCCACTGGGTTCATCAGCCAGGATAACAGCAGGATTATTAATGAGTGCTCGTGCCACTGCTACCCGTTGTTGTTCGCCGCCGGAAAGCTCACTGGGTTTGTGATGGTGCCTACCTTGCAGACCCAAAAAATCAAGCAATTCTTTGGCTCTTATTTCCGCCTCCTGAGGCGGTGATTTTTTTATATAAGCCGGGATACAAACATTCTCAAGTGCTGTAAATTCTGGCAATAATTGATGGAACTGAAATATAAATCCGATATGTTCATTTCTAAACAGGGCCAGGTCCTTATCCTTTAGTGAGGTAACCTCAACCTCATTGATATTTAGTTCACTTTCCTTCGGATTGGATTGATGGTCCAGGGTACCCAAGATCTGTAATAAGGTAGTTTTACCGGCACCTGAGGCCCCAACGATAGAAACTATCTCACCTTTTTTAATGGCTATATCCACTCCCTTTAAAACCGTGAGTGTTCCATAGTTTTTTTTTATGTTCCTGGCACTGATCATTCCTATTTCTTTTGGGCGCTGAAAAGTACACATTACACTGCTTATTACAAAATACAAAGAGGGTGTATAGTTTCAATGGAAATATACCACTATGACAGCAAACACCTTATGAATGCTGAGCTAATATGCGCTGATACAATGCTAATTATACGTTAAAAAGACATGAACATCATAGAATTGTGTAAATTTGTTTAAGAATACTTATAAATTAATAAACAAAGAAATTGAAGTACTAATTTCGGGATAACTGCACTAAGCGTATGGCACCATATAAAAATCTGGAAGAATATAATCTCACAATTAAAAATGAAGTAAAAGAACGCTATTCAAAGATCCTTGATGAAATTGGTGAGGATGTTGACCGTGAGGGGCTGCAAAAAACTCCGGAACGGGCAGCCAAGGCCATGCTCTTTTTAACTCAGGGATATCAGCAAGACGCGGTAGAGATACTTAAGAGTGCCATGTTTGAGGAAGCGTATGATGAGATGGTCATAATAAAGGATATAGAGGTCTACTCTTTGTGTGAGCATCATATGCTGCCATTCTATGGAAAAGCTCATATCGCTTACATACCCAATGGTCAAATTGTGGGGCTTAGTAAGATTCCCAGGGTTGTGGATGTCTTTGCCCGGCGTTTGCAAGTACAGGAGAGACTTACCCATGATATTTTAGAATGTATCAACGAAACGTTAAAGCCTAAAGGAGTAGCTGTGGTTATAGAAGCTTCTCACATGTGCATGATGATGCGTGGTGTTCAAAAACAGAACTCCGTAACTACTACCTCCGGATTTAGAGGACAATTTGAAAAAATTGAAACAAGAAATGAGTTCCTGAAACTCATCAGTTCTAAATTGTCGTAACTCGTATACTTTTTTTCCTTCATTTATTCGTTTGGACATTAAGACAGGTTTTAAGTATTTTTATTCTTAGATGAAAGATCAACATAAATTAAAATACTTGTTCCTGGGATTGTTGTTTGATGGAATTGGTATGTTATCCTTTATGATTCCTGGAATAGGGGAGTTCTCCGATGTGATCTGGGCGCCATTTGCAGCCTGGTTAATGACCAGAATGTATAAGGGAAGAGCCGGCCAGGTAGCAGGAATTGTCACTTTTATTGAGGAACTTTTGCCGGGCTTAGATCTCATACCAAGTTTTACCTTGATGTGGCTTTATACTTTTGTCTTTTCCCGGCCAGGATCTAAGAAGGTCATCAATTCGAAGTAATTTTATTGCCCTATTTTTATCTTCTTTTTAATAGTGTAGTTTACCCCAATGGGTATAATTCGGCCAATATTTCAGATATAGTCTGCTTTTAATCTATAAAGATGGCTGTAATGAGGGTCTCAATTTTTGTCCCTCTCTGCTTTACATTGTAAAACAGTAATTTACAGGGCTATAATTATGTATAGAGAATTTTAATTATTTCAAAAGGAACCCTAAACCAATTCGCTGAAGCATCTTCTTCTCAAAATTCCAAAAGAAGGAAAATTGTCCAAAAAGCCATCCAAAAAAGACCAGTAGTATTTGATAAAAAGGAAAGATAAGTAAAATACGCAAGCTCCAATAGACCCAACCGCTCCACCAACTGTCAGGAAAGGCCTCGCGCGACATCCCTATCCAGTTAAGAAAGGGTTTTGCCACATAAACGGAGGCAGAGCCGGTAATAGCAAAGACCCAGAATATTACCAGTAATTGCCAGGTATTTTGTATCCCCCAGCGTTCTTTTAAGCGTTCTTTCATATGCTTTTTAAGGCGTCAAAGGTACTTAATTAGATTCTAGGAGCAAAGGGACCCAGGCGTTGATTATACTTGCGTTGGAAGTAAATAAAGTAATTGTAAAGTTTGTAGTTTACTTCATAGCCATAATCTACCAAGGGATCATAATTGATCTGAAGTTCATACAACTGCGGATTGTATTGTAATGCATTCACTACTCTATTGTTCCACTCAATAACATAAAGCCTGTTCCTGTTTTCCATAAAGGTCTGGGAGTAATATCCTTCAGGGCGCGCAACTGATTGCAACCAAACGTTAAAACCCGGTTCTATAATAATGATCTCATAGTTAGATTCGGGATCCGATATGGCTACAGTATCGGCTACCTCCGTGGTAAATACCTGTTTTTCCTCGTCCGAAATATCAGGTGTTGTTTTTGTTCCAAGGCACCCAAAAAAAATCGGAAAGGCGCAGAGTACACAAACGAACGCCAAGCGTTTTGTTCTAATGTTCCATTTACTTCTCATAGTACCAATAAGATACAAAAAAACCGTCTGGGTTGTCCGGACGGTTCCGTTAAATATCAATAAAGGTTTTGGCCGTTATTTTCCAAACAAGCCGCCCAACATACCTCCCAGGCCGCCTTTTTTGTCTTTTGAACCCAAAACCATTCCGGCTACATCGTCTAAAACACTTCCATCTCCGTCTGCATCAATAAGACTGGTGATCAGACTTTGATTTTGCTGTGGTTGACCACCCAGCATAGATCCCAACAAGGAACTAAGCCCGTTGGCATCACTCACATTTCCCTGTGCTTTCTGTCTTCCCAGGAAGCCCATAACTATAGGCGCAGCAATTTTTAATATCTGTGCTACACTACCTGCATCTAACCCAGATTTCTGACTTAGAGCATTTTCAACTGTTGCTTGTTTGTTGCCAAGCACGTGACCAAGGATTCCGGCTCCATCCTTCATAACATCATTTTGTACACCACCTTGAAAAAGACCGCCAAGATCATCCAAAATACTCCCATTATGCTTAGAGGACAACGCATTTATGAGTCCAGCCGCACTCTGAGGGTCGGATGTATTTTTTTTCATAGCCCCAAGCAAAAGAGGCATCGCCATACTTAAAACGTCGGCTGTTTTATCTTCGGGTTGACCAGTTTGTCCGGCAACCCCACTAATCAATTGTTTGCCCATTGGGCCGCTTAATAAATCTAATAATCCAGACATAGGTATTGAATTTGTTTGTTTTGACGCAATATATGCTATTTATAGTTTTTTTAAGGTCTTACTGAAGCAGGCTAATGATCTGATCAGCGAGTTCGGTTCCTATCCTGTCCTGTGCTTCGCCTGTTGCAGCTCCTATATGAGGAGATAAAGAGATCTTTGGATGCATTAATATTCTGATCTCAGGTACGGGCTCTGATTCAAATACATCTAATCCTGCGAAGGCTACTTTACCCTTATCAATAGCATCTACCAGTGCCACCTCATCTATTACCCCGCCGCGAGCAGCATTAACAAGGCCAACTCCCGGCTTCATCATCTCCATTTCTTTTTTCCCGATAACGTATTCTTTTTGGGCAGGGACATGAAGTGTAATAAAATCAGAAGTTTTTAAAATTTCTTCTTTGGTACTGTTCTGAAGAGAAAAGGATAGGGTTTGGCCATCAAAAAATGTCAGCTCTATTTTTGCTTCCTCAATGAACGGATCATAAAAGATAACCTTCATGCCAATACCAAGGGCAATTTTAGCTGTTGCCTGACCTATCCTGCCAAATCCAATAACCCCAAGAGTTTTGCCTCTTAACTCGGTTCCTTTCCCGTAATTCTTTTTTAAAACCTTAAAATTCTTATCGCCTTCCAGTGGCATATTTCTATTTGCATCATAAAGAAAACGAACACCACCAAACAAATGTGCAAAGACCAGCTCGGCTACAGAACTGGAAGAGGAAGCGGGTGTATTGATAACATGTATGCCCTTCTCTTTGGCATAGGCCACATCTATATTGTCCATACCAACTCCACCCCGGCCAATTAATTTTAGGTTTGGACAGGCATCAATCAACTCACTTCGAACCTGAGTAGCACTTCGAACCAGGAGTCCGACGATGTTCTGTTCATTTATAAAATTAACAAGTTGTTCCTGTGCTACCGTGGTGGTCAACACCTCAAAACCGGCTGTTTCAAGGGCTTGTATCCCGCTATTGGAGATGCCGTCATTGGCTAGTATTTTTTTGCTCATCTCTTATGTATGTAAGATTTTAATTTCGCTAGGCTTTTCGTTCCAGATCACTCATTATATCCACAAGCACGCCCACACTTTCTAAAGATAAGGCGTTGTACATAGATGCCCTGTACCCACCAACTGAACGGTGACCGTTAAGGCCATTGATACCAGCTTCTTTCCACATAGCATCAAAAGTGTCTTTCAACTTTTCATCTTTTAGCGTAAAGGTGGCATTCATGTTTGAGCGATCCTCTTTGTTTGCAAATCCCTGAAAAAGAGGATTAAGATCGATCTCCGAATATATAAGTTTCGCCTTTTTCTCATTGACTTCCTCAATGGCCGCAATACCGCCCATATCCTTTAGCCATTGCAGGGTAAGCATACTCACATATACCGGAAATACAGCTGGTGTATTGAACATGCTTTCTTTGGCAATATGAACCTGATAATTTAACATGGAAGGAATTTTTCTGGTAACCTTGCCCAGGAGATCTTCTTTTACAATGATCAGGGTAGTGCCGGCCGGACCCATATTCTTTTGGGCACCTGCATAAATAAGGTCGAATTTTGAGAAATCTAACTGCCGGGAAAAGATATCTGAACTCATATCACAGACCATTGGAACCTTGGTCGTGGGGAATTTCTTTATTTGAGTTCCGTAGATGGTATTATTGGAAGTTAGGTGTACATAATCCAGATCGTCAGGAATATCAAAATCTTTTGGTATAAAATTGAAATTTTTATCCTTGGAGGAAGCCAGTTCAATAGCATTGCCCATGATTTTAGCCTCCTTCAAGGCCTTATCGGCCCATGTACCCGTATTGAGATATCCTGCCTTATTTTCCAGCAGGTTATAAGCTACCATAGTAAACTGAAGACTTGCACCTCCTTGCAGGTACAAAGCCTGATACCCTTTTCCATCTAAGCCTAAAAGTTCCAGGGCCAATGATCTGGCCTGGTCCATGATTGCTACAAATTCTTTGCTTCGATGTGAAATTTCTATAAGAGAAAGGCCTATTCCGTCTAGTTCCAGTACTGCGGCGGCCGCTTTTTGCATAACCTCGGCAGGAAGAATACAAGGGCCTGCGCTAAAATTGTGTTTTTTCATAGAGTTGTTGCCGTTTTTTGCAAGCGTAAAGGTCCAAAAATAAGCTGAGATAGCAGGGGTAATTCGGGAATAATTGTCTTATGTTTTTAACAAGAATTCAACAGTATCCACATTATCTGCATAATCTGTAATCGCGGGGGTTTGCGTAAGGCCAAATGGTATTTCACTTTGAAGTACACCTTGCGATACAATACATTGTATTTGGTCTCTTTCCTGTTCCAATTTTTCTAAAAGAGAATTCAGCGAAGAATATTGTTCATAGAAGACCGAACCAATAGGCGAGGCGTAGTGATCATCCTCTTTTAGCATAAAAAAACCATTATCTAAAAAAGGGAACTCACTCATTAAATAGACTGCCTTATTGTAATCGTAGTTGTTGTGGTACTTGTGATGCTCCTTTAAAAATGAATAAGGTTCTATTGCTTCAAAAAATAGCTCAAAGTTATATCCTTTCGGAACAAAAAGCTTGCTCACACTCCTGCAGCCCAAGCCAAAATATCTGAAAATATCCTCCCCAAGGGCAGTTAATTGATCTTTGGATTCCGAACCGGTTAAAACAGCCACACTATTCCTGTTTTTCCGAATAATGTTGGGTTTATGACCAAAGTAATATTCAAAATACCGGGATGTGTTATTGCTGCCGGTAGCGATCACTATATCAAAGCCCGATAAGGTTCCTTTATTGATCATCATAGTTCCCTTCAGAGTGGGCTCAAATAGTTCAAGTAAAGCTATAAAGAAAGGGAGAATGTCGGTTTCATTAGATGATGGCTTGATCACAGCGGTGTTCCCTGTCAGAACCACTGCAAGGAGATCGTGAAATCCTACGAGCGGAATGTTACCCGCCATAATGATGGCAACTTGTTTAGCTGCATTTTCAGTAAGGGTATAGGCAGAAAGCCAATCCTTAATACCTTGGAGTGTTAAAACCTTTCCCCAGGCACTAAAGGCAAACAGTAGATTTTCTTCTGTAAACCATCCGTTTTTATGGCCCGAAATGGTAACGACAGCATCAAGTTCAGAGAAGCTTTTTTGCCAATGAGGGGGTGAGGGCTTACCCAATTTATAACCATCGTAGGCGCGTAGAAATTCACCAAGTTTAACAAATGCTTGTATTCTTTGTTCCGGGGTCCCCATTATATTTGTACAAAATATGTTTCGGCATTACCTTTGCCGCAAAAGTATGAAACTGAGAGAAAAGTTAGTCGGAAATGACAGGGTTTCCTTCAGTTACTAAAATTGCTAATACGAAAAAGAAGATTATGGCTATTATTATAACAGATGAGTGTATTAACTGTGGGGCTTGTGAGCCAGAATGCCCTAATACTGCTATTTACGAAGGGGCGGACGAATGGCGCTACAGCGATGGCACTTCCCTCAAAGGAGAGGTAGTTTTACCCAATGGCAAAAAAGTGAGTGCAGACGATATACAAGAGCCCATAAGCGATGAAATATACTACATATCCCCTGATAAATGTACAGAGTGTATGGGTTTCCATGAAGAGCCGCAATGCGCAGCGGTTTGTCCCGTAGATTGTTGTGTTCCAGACGAGGACAGGGTAGAGACCGAGGAAGAATTGCTAGGTAAGCAACGTTTTATGCATCCGGACGGATAAGTTTGTTTAGTTGGTCACTTTGAAATTCTTCATTTCTTCCAGAGGTTCTATAATCTGATTGTTTTGCCAGATAGACGGTTCAAATTGCTTCAGGAGGGTATAAGGAACCTTGTCTTCTTCTTTGAATTTATCATACTCCGCTTGGTTAAGAGAATTGGTTGAAAGAAATAGCAATTCCTTCTTTTCGCGACCTCTGCCTTCTATAGTGAAATCAAAGATGACCTTATTTCTGGTTTTATTATTTTCTATAAACTTAAGGGGTCTATGCACATAAACATAGTTCCCGTATTCCCTTTTTATATAGTAAGGATGGT
>JAHEHU010000136.1 GCA_024639765.1 Eudoraea sp. | reverse complement strand
CTTTCGATTTTGAAGGGAACTACAATAGAATACAATATGAAATCAATGGTTTTATCAATTTTAAGAATAACTACATCATGGATTTCGGAGCAGCTCACAAACCGCGAATCTTTGTAAATACTTTCCTAAGGGGGGGGCCTAGATGGCGATATAACGAAGAGAATTACTGGTACTTGTTCTTGGGAACTGACAGGCGAAAAAAGTTAAGTGTTGTAGCCGGGACCGTTAATTCGCAGGCTACCGAAAATAACTTTTCCTTTTACAACTATGAATTGCGATTTAATTATCAACCAATAAACTCCCTGAGTATATCATTGAACACTGAGTATTCGCAGAATCCCAGTAGAACTCAATATGTTAGCGAACAAAGTTTTGGAAGCCAGCCCAGGTACATATTGGGCGCCATAGATCAGGAAACTCTTAGCAGTACTCTACGAATTAATTACAACCTCAACCCTAACCTAAGCCTGCAGTATTATGGACAGCCTTTTATATTTAAAGCAAAATTCTCAGATTTTAATTACGTAGTTAATTCCACGGCAGAGAGCATAGGCAACAGGGTAAGCTGGTATACGGAAGATCAACTACAGTTCAACAATGGTTTGTATGAGGTAGACGAGGACCAGAATGGTATTACAGACTACAGTTTTGACGATCCGGATTTTGCTTTCGTACAATTCCGTTCTAACCTGGTCCTTCGATGGGAATACATCCCGGGCTCTGAAATTTTTCTGGTATGGTCTCAGGGAATCACTGAAAGCGGTGATGTAAACGCTAGTTTTGGCAGCATTATAAATGATCAGCTTCTAAATCAAAAAGCCAACAATACATTTTTACTAAAAGCCACCTACCGATTTAATCTTTGATCCTCGTAAAGCAGCGGTTCTTAATCCCAGACAAATTTCCAGCTACCGTCTGCTTGTCTTTTCCAAACGGTGTGAAAAATTCCTTCTATCTTGTTGGTCTGCCCCAGCGAATCCTGAGAGGAGTAGATAAATGAGCCGTATGTATACCCCAGATCCCCGGAAATAGATACATCCACAAAATCTGGTTTCCAGCTCAGACTAACTTTATTCCCGGATGTATTTTGATTTTCAAACTGTTGGGCAATTGCTATTTTTCCCACAACTAGGGTATTATTCCGCATTAAAACAGCATCTTCGGCTGCATAGGTCAAAAATGCCTTGGGTATTCCTTCTTCTTGAGCCAGCTCGGCAAAATTCTGTTCGGTCTCAAGTATTTCGTTCTTCCAACCCTTTATGGTTTCCTCACCGGGCCCAGACGAACAGGATGTCACTAATAAAAGTGTAATAATAGCGATCCTGTTTAAAAATTTCATTGGTAGTATTTTTTAATGATAGAAAATATAAAAAGTGCGTAGTTGGCTATTTCTCACCTAGCCATAGACGAGCTTTTTCCTCACTTTCAAAACCCCGGAAGTGCCAATCTGAATTTAAATTTCTTGAGATTTCCACATATTTTTCGATCTTTTTCCGGATCTTCTTATTGTTGGTAATATATGCCATCTTCATCTTACAAAGCTTTCTGCTGGCAGCCACATCATTTGCTGAAACTTCAACGATGTCTAACGGTTTCCACTCAACTCCTATTGTATCTAGAGTATGTACAATCTGATATTTAGCCCTTTCAGAGCGGGGATCACTAAAAAACATCTCATTGGCTTTATAAATTTCACGAGATGTAACGAAGTCGTAAAACTCCCATTTGATCCCCTCTTTTTCCCAAATAGTATGAAAAGGCATGCTTCTATTTATTTAATAATTACGTAGCAGATACTCATACGTTACCTTAGCTTTTCGAAACCAATACATAAAATTAAAAAAGATCAGCTAAAAATACATAGCATGATCCATTTCTGAATTAATTCATTTCTCTGAGCCCGATATTCGCATTTCCGTTCCCAGATCATACCTTTCAAGATATTAAAAAGACGTTCTAGTACCAAAATATTTACGGCCAATTTGGTAATATTACAATAGTGATCTTCCCTAAAATTCCCGGTAATTTCCCGCCAGATATTGGTTCGCTTTGGCTTCTTTAAATTGAGCTGTTTTATTATCCCAATGTAGTTTGCGGTTGGGAAATTGGCCGGCAATGACCCCAAGCAAGATAGTTTCCGTTAGCCTGGCTGAATACGAAAATGGGGCAGTGCAGGTATCGGTTCCTAAACAGGCATCTACAAATTGATGATAATGCTTATCACCTTCCAGTCCATAGTCCCGAACGGGTTCGCCTATCTGTCCGGCCTGCTCAAAAGGAGTAACGTCTATCTCTTTATATGCACCATCCACAATATGCCTAGGTAGTTCCATAAAATGAGGTAAGAGCAATCTTCCTTTCTCTCCAATAAACATGGCACCTTGTAAGGGAAGTTTTTCATTATTGGGTAATTTTAGATCCTTGTGCATAGCAGGTGCTCCTTTCCCATCATACCATACCCATTTCAATGTTTCTGTAGTAAAAGGCGTGCCAGGGAATTCATAGGTTACTGTATTACGCTCTGGGTATCCAAATCCATTGGGCCTGCGGCACTGATTCTTTACGGTAAAAGGCACATCTAGTTGCAGGGCATTATAGGGTGTATCAAATATATGCACCCCCATATCTCCAAGAGTACCACAGCCAAAGTCTACAAGCTTACGCCAGTTGGCAGGATGGTAAACCTGATCTTTATAAGGTCTTGTTGCAGAGGTTCCCAACCATAAATTCCAATCCAGATTGGAAGGTATGGGATCTGCTCCTGTTGGGGCCGGACCGTCATATCCCCAATTCTTGGGCGACCATGCACGAACACACGATACCTTCCCAATGATCCCGGATTGTATTAACAGCGTGGCTAGTTTATAATCATAAAAAGAATGTACCTGAATACCCATTTGGGTGATCAGTTTCTTTTCCTCTGCCAGTTTTCGCATGGCACGTACTTCTGCAACATGATGTGCCAGCGGTTTTTGACAATAGACGGGCTTATCTAATTGCATGGCAAGCATGGAAGCAGGAGCATGTGTATGGTCTGGTGTGGAGACGATCACAGCGTCTATCTCATTTGCCATTTCCGAGAAGAGCATACGATAATCTGCAAACCCTCTGGCATTTGGATGTAGAAGTTTGGCAGCTTCTAAATTCTTTGTGTCCACATCGCAAAGCGCTACCACCTCAACCATTTTATGCGAGGATACAGACTTCAGATCTTCCGCTCCCATTCCTCCTACGCCAATATGGGCTGTTCGCAATTTTTTATCCTGATGTATTCCCCACATGGAGGCAGGTAATAAGGAGACCGAAGAGGCCACCGCAGTATTCTTTAAAAAGTCTCTTCTTTTCATGATAACGGAGTTAGATAGTTATTATGGGGCAAGGAAATCAAAATGTCCTTGCATACTGCTTTAAAGATAGCTAATTAGAACGAACTCAAATGAACCACTTTACATGAATCTCCTACGAAAATAATAATGGAAATATGTTTTCTTCTAAGGTTAACTGTATTCCCGGATCTGTACAATTGATCAACAAGGCTATGACCATTTCCTCTTTAGGATACACAAGGAAATTACTATACCCGCCAATTCCATTGCCTACGTGGCCAATAAACGGATGGCCCATGAGATCCTCACTTACCTGCCAGCCCAGCCCATAGTAAGTTGACTTCCTTCCTATCGATTGAGGAGTTAGGAATTGGGCCATGATGTCTTTAGGGATCAAAGTATTTTCAAGACTTGCCTGACCTAATTTTGAGAGATCTTCAGAAGTAGAAAGATAGCCTCCGCCTGCCAATTTGTATTGGTTGTCCACCGAAATGGCCAACCGAAAACCAGATCTTCTTTTTGTATATGGCGTTGCTTTGTTTTTTCCTGAAGCGGCCGGATATTCAACAAAAGTGGAGTGCATTCCTAAGGGTGTTAACACCTCTTTTTTGACATACTCAGAAAAGGGCATTCCACTCACCTCTTCCATGGCCAGGGAGATCATTACCCAATCAAAACTGGTGTATAAATAATCTGTGCCAGGGGCAAATTCCAAGGGATCATCCTTAAATACCTCTAAACTTTCTTTAATGGAATAGGGCCTATTTAAGGCGTATTCCTTGCCACGATAGCCACGTATGCCAGCAGTATGTGAGGCAAGTTGCCGAATGGTGAAATCAAATTCTTTTTTGGGAAAATACGGCACGTACTCGTAGAAGGAAGTATCCAGATCTATCTTCTTGTCCCACACCATTTTGGCCAGCGCCATAGCAGCAATAGGTTTCGAAGCACTGGCTATCCTAAAGAGGGTCTTCCCTGGATCAATTCGTACTTTTTTATCTATATCGGCATACCCATAGCCTTTTTGGAAGGTCTTTTCCCCTTTTTTAAGTATTGTGATAGCCATACCCGGTACTTTACCGGTAGCAACCAGGTCTTGTAACAAGCCATCAATGGTCCTTATGTTTTCCCTGTAAGGAGTGATATCGCTCCTGATGTCCGATGAGAAAAGTTGTCTTATGTATGCTATAAGTCCCATCCAGGTGCTAATCCTTAAAGATCAATCGTCCTCTGTATAGTTCTTCAATATCAACAGAATCTGGCCGGGCAAAACTCAGAACGTCTCCTGTTCCTCTGATCACCCCCCTGAGTATCTGTTGCGGATTTATAAGCATGTCATTGCTTCCCCTGTGGTTAACGACGACTTCTTGTGCTATTAATTCTTCGGCTTCTATCCGTGAATCACCTGCAGCTATAAAAGCACTAAAACGTTGGGTAGTGCCTCTTAATTGAAAGTATGCTATTCCATTGGTTACGATATTCAATTCTTGTGAATTAAGCTCCAGTTCAAAAGATCCGTCCGTTGTTTCAATTTCCGGGTTGCTAAAACTTTCGGAGATCAAACTCAATTCAGGAAATGATAGTGTTCCATTGCTGCGAATGGGCCATCCTGTGCTACTTCTTATCTCATTGATGTTAGGAGCGGTTACGAAGATCTTTGTGATCCCATATTCGCGGAACAGGTTACAATTGTTGGTATTACGAACAATCAGTCTTTCTCCTTCAACTTCTGCCGTCACTTCCGGGCGCAAGAACTCTCCGGTTTCAATAACCACTTCCTGTACCGGACCTTCACTCAAGACAAGCTCTATATTCTCAAAAACGGTGATCTTCTCAAAGTTGGGAAGGCTTACTTCTTCCCGCACCAATTCACCGGCGTTCTGGAAACAATCAGGAACGTTCTCTCCATTGCACCCCAGGAAAAATGACGCACAGAAACTTAAGAATGTTTTATAAATTAGCTTTTTCATACTATTTATTGCTTCTTTTTTATAATCGGATGCCGATACCCACTTCCACGGCTTCGGCTTTGGCTGCATGCGATTTAAGGGTAACTGCTGCGAACCATTTCTCCCCAAAATAGCGCTTTAGTCCAACCCGATTATAGACTTGTCCTTCAAAATCGAATGGGTAGTATACATAATATCCCAATTGAG
>JAHEHU010000135.1 GCA_024639765.1 Eudoraea sp. | reverse complement strand
TATAGGTGACCCCTGCATAATTGTCCGTGCCCCAATCGAGCCATTTTTCTTCTGCCTGATCAGAGGTAAACGTGGTTCCGTCAAACTCACCTACGAAATATTGGGTGCCACTGCCCCCATTGGGTGCTCCGGGATTAATGCTGATCAACAGCACCCATTTGCGTTCCTCAGTATCATCTACCGGTAACTCAAAAAGATCCGGACATTCCCATACCCCACCATGGGCTCCCTGTGTAGCTCCAAACCTGCTCATATAGGTCCATTCTAATAAATTACTTGAGCGGTACAATCTTAGATGATCTCCGGCTACCAGGGCCATTACCCATTGCGCTGTTTTAGTATCCCAAAATACCTTTGGATCCCTGAAATCTTTGAATTCTGTATTCAGCAAAACAGGATTTCCCTCATACACGCTAAAACTTTCTCCATTATCCAAACTGTAAGCCACCCCCTGAGTTTGATAATCCATGCCACCTGCCTTTTCCTTTTCCATGTCGTGATACGTAAAAATGGCCACTAACGGCGGATTTTCTGTTGTGCCCAATCCCGAGGTATTATTTTTATCTAACACGGCACTTCCGGAAAAAATAAGGCCATTCTTATCCGGATATAATGCAATGGGTTTGTTTTCCCAATGTAGCATGTCAGTACTGGTAGCGTGCCCCCAATGCATAGGACCCCATACGATATCTTCCGGATAATACTGATAGAAGAGATGATAAACACCCTGGTTATACAAGAGTCCGTTGGGATCGTTCATCCAATTCTCCGGAGGTGAAAAATGATATTGGGGTCTGAAGGCTTCCTTATACAAGCCCGTGTCTTCTGCGACTTCATTTGTTTCTTTCGCAGCTTCCTTGCACGCGCCAAAAAGCAGCAAGAAAAGAAAAAAGTAACGGGTTGGGATACGCATCATAACAGAAATATTTCTTCTAAAAATACCCTTTATTTTCAAATCGGAAAAGGAGTTGCACATTTTTGGATCGTATGTAATATAGTATCTTTGCCGCATGCTTAAAGGAGGTATTTTATATGGAATGTTACTAATGACCTTACCGGTCTTTGGGCAGCGAACCCTGGAAAAGATAATGGAAAAGCTCGCGGACAAGGATGTACCATTGGCTACGGTCACCGAAACATCTGTTAACCCTTCTTATAATCGTCTGGACGCGCGCGAGCGGGAAGAATTTGAAGTAAGTCATCTTAAAGATGCCCATTTTATTGGGTATACCAATTTTGATACGTCAGAATTTTCGGAAACCTTCCCGGACAAGCACGCCACCTACGTGGTGTATTGCTCTGTGGGCGTACGCTCCGAAAAAATTGGCAAAAAGCTTATTGACATGGGCTATACGGATGTCAAAAACCTATCTGGAGGTATATTTAAATGGGTGAACGAAGGATATGATATTGTGGACATGAACGGACAGAAAACGCAAAAGGTCCATGCCTATAACAGATTCTGGGGCTTGCTATTGAACAAAGGCAGTAAGGTCTACGGACCGGTAAAACAGGAATAAAGAAGATGCAAGACCATGAAAATTTGTTGCTGATCTTTACCCGCAACCCGGAACCCGGAAAATGTAAGACCAGACTGGCCGCTTCCGTAGGAGATGAAACTGCTTTGGCCATTTACATTTTTTTATTAGAACATACCGTATCTGTAACGAAAGACCTTACCGTTTCAAAGGAAGTTCATTATACTGAAGCAGTGAGAGAAGGCGATCTATGGAACCCGGAGATCTTTCAAAAAAAGTTGCAAAGGGGAACCGATCTTGGTGAACGCATGGCACATGCTTTTGATACCGGATTCAAAGAAGGATATAAAAGGATCGTCATTATTGGGAGCGACCTTTTTGACCTGAGTAAAGAAGATCTTGAAGAGGCTTTTAAGAAACTACAAACGAACAATATTGTGCTGGGACCTGCAAGTGATGGAGGATACTACCTGCTTGGGATGACCCACTTTGTCCCGGCTATTTTCAAAAATAAAACCTGGGGTACGGATAGTGTTTTTAACGACACCTTGGCCGACTTAAAAAATAAAAATGTTTATTTGCTGAAAACAAAGAATGATGTAGATGTCCTGGAGGACATTGTAAACGTTCCTGATTTTCAGCCGTTTTTAAAAAATATACTATGACCCAAAATCAATTAGATGAATCTACCGAGTTTCTTCAGGACAAAGGATTTGTGGCACCAGAAATTGGCATTGTCCTCGGAACTGGTCTTGGGAAGCTGATAGAAAAAATTGAAGACCCTGTTGTTGCCCATTATCATAACATTCCTTTCTTTCCACTCGCTACTGTAGAATTTCATACCGGGAAATTGATATACGGTACCCTTGAGGGCAAGAAAGTAGTTGTTATGCAAGGGCGTTTCCATTTATATGAAGGCTATGAATTCTATGATGTTACCTACCCCATTAGGGTTATGAAACAACTGGGGATCACCCACCTTTTTGTCTCCAATGCAGCCGGTGCCATCAACCTCAATTTTAAGAAAGGGGATATCATGCTGATAGAGGATCATATCAACTTACAAGGGGGGTCTCCCCTGGCATTTAAGAATGTAGTTGAATTTGGAGATCGGTTTGTGGATATGAGCGAGCCCTATGATCCTGAAATGCGTAAGACGATTCATAAAATTGCTGAACAACATAACATATCACTTAAAAAAGGCGTGTACGTTGCCGTGGTTGGTCCACAGCTGGAAACAAAGGCTGAATACCGCATGTTAAAAATACTTGGAGCCGATGCCGTTGGAATGAGTACAGTACCCGAAGTAATTATTGCCAATCATTTACGACTACCTGTTATAGCAGTCTCAGTTTTAACAGATGAATGTGATCCGGACAACCTGGAACCCGTAAACATTTCGGAAATAATTGAGGTTGCGGAGAGAACTGAACCTAAAATGATCACATTATTCACAGAATTAATAAAAACCCTATGAGTTATTTAGAAGCCACCAATGATCTATACAAACAAGCCGCACTAACTCCGGATGTTGGCCTATGCTGTACCACCAATCCTGTATGGCAATTACCGGGCCTTTCTATTCCTACCATCATGCAGGAAATGAACTATGGCTGTGGCAGCACAGTATCGGCTTCAGACCTCGTAAATGATCCAAAAGTACTGTACGTGGGAGTAGGTGGAGGAATGGAGCTCCTTCAATTTGCGTATTTCTCTCGTCAGAAAAGTGGTGTAATTGGTGTGGATGTAGTGGATGAGATGTTGGAAGCTTCCAGAAAGAATTTTAAAATTGCAGAAAGAGAAAATGCATGGTTTAAAAGCGAATTTATAGAGCTAAAAAAAGGAAGTGCACTGGCATTGCCCATTGAAAGTGAGAGTATTGATGTAGCTGCCCAAAATTGCCTCTTTAATATTTTTAAGGCGGAGGATCTTAAAAAAGCCGTAGCAGAAATGTATCGGGTATTAAAGCCTCATGGCCGACTTGTAATGAGCGATCCCGTTTGTGAACAACCCATGAATGAAGCCTTGAGAAATGACGACCGTTTGCGAGCCCTGTGTTTAAGTGGAAGTATTCCTATTGCAGAGTATATAAAAGTACTGACCGACGCAGGGTTTGGTACTATTGAGGTACGGGCCAGAAAATCGTACCGGGTGTTATCTCCTAACCACTACCCAACAGACGAGCTCATACATATTGAGTCGATCGAAATTGCAGCTATCAAAGATCCTATGCCGGAGGACGGCCCTTGTATATTTACAGGAAAAACAGCTATTTATTTCGGTGGCGAACCTTATTTGGATGACAAAAAAGGTCATGTATTGATACAAAACCAGCCCCTGGCGATCTGCGATAAGACAGCCGCCGCCCTGGCAAAGGTCTCGGATCAGATCCATATCTCAGAAAGCACATGGCATTATGACGGAGGTGGTTGTTGTTAAGACATTTTCTGCAGTATGTAATTGGTTTCTTTATGCTGGGATTAGTCTCCCTGTTTGTAAGTTTCCATTGTTTTTCACTACCAACACACTATGAACTTTTTGTTGTTATTTTTAGTCCTCAGTATTACGCAACCCGGTAAGCGGGAGACTACCACTGAAATGCCCAGACATGATTCCTGGGATCTCCTTGTAAAGAAGTTCGTTGAGAATGATGGCAATGTAAATTACAGAGGGTTTAAAGGAAAAGAAGTCGAACTAAAAAAGTATCTAGAGTATTTGTCGCGTTTTACACCCTCTGTTGCATGGACTCAGAACGAAAAACTGGCCTATTACATTAATCTTTACAATGCGGGCACCGTTGCACTTATTTTAGAAAATTACCCTGTTAAAAGCATTAAGGATATTAAAAGTCCCTGGGGGAAAGCTCGTTTGCGGATCGGAGAAGACAGGGTTTCCCTGGGCCATATAGAACATAGGATCCTCAGAAAGATGAATGAACCCCGTATTCATTTTGCTATTAACTGTGCTTCCTACTCCTGCCCAAAACTGCTAAATGAAGCGTACACTGCAGACAACATGGAAAAGCAATTGCAAGCGGCCACATTCCATTTTGTAAATGATACCAGCAAAAATAAAATTACGGAGAACAGCTTGGAGTTGTCTGCTATTTTTAAGTGGTATAAGCGCGATTTTACTGAGAAAAGAAGTTTAATCAGCTATCTTCAACCCTATACAAACGTCTCTCTAAAAAAAGATACCAAGATCTCTTATCTACCCTATGACTGGCGACTCAATGAAGGAAAATAACCCTCCAAAGATCAGTATTATCATTCCGGTCTTGAATGAAGAAGAGGCATTAGACCATTTGTTGCCTTATCTACAGCGGCAGGCTGCAAATTTTAAACACCTGGAAGTTATTGTGTCTGATGGAGGAAGCAGTGATAACACCATTTCAGTCGCCAAAAAATATGATGTCTCCTGGATACGTTCTGCAAAAGGGCGTGCCAACCAAATGAATGCAGGTGCCAAAAATGCCACTGGTCAAATTCTATATTTTCTACATGCAGATTCACTACCTCCATTGCACTATGACAGGGTTATTATACGTGCAGTAAATTCGGGGGTACACGCTGGTTGTTTTCGATTGAAATTTGATGTCCCGAATAGATTCCTGGCTTTTTTCGCCTGGTTCACACGGTTTAACTTTCTATTATGCAGAGGAGGCGATCAATCTCTCTTCATATCCCAAAGTTTGTTCACAACCTTGGGTGGTTTTAATGAAGCCTATAAGATCTACGAAGACAACGAATTTATTGGACGGATATATCGTGAAGCCAGCTTTAGAGTACTACCACAAGAGGTGATCACTTCTGCTCGAAAATATAAGACTAACGGCACCGTGAGGCTTCAATACCACTTTGCTATGGTACATCTCAAGAAGTTCATAGGAGCCTCACCAGAATCTTTGTATGCCTATTATAAGAAGCATGTCTGGTAAATTCATACTACTACCATCTATCGGCTCTCAAAATCTGCAAGGACTCCTTCGGTGATCCATTTGGCCAGT
>JAHEHU010000001.1:78302-123319 GCA_024639765.1 Eudoraea sp. | reverse complement strand
AAAAGAGGACAAAAAATACAAAGCCAAAGCCAAAGACAATGCCGAAATGTTCAGAATACTCGTAGTTAAAACTGTACCAACTAATCACAATGAGCCAGGTAAGAAAGAAGGCTACCAGGTAGAGTGGTTTCCAGTATTTTTTAAAGGCCACTACCAGTATCCCTATGTTGATGATGGCCATATAACTGAAAAGGATGAGCACCTCCCCTTTTCCTTCACTTAGTAAAAAAGGGATGGCATAGGCACCTGCCAGCCCAATATGGGCTATAAGCTGTTTGTTGTAATTCAAGGCAGCCCCCACTGCGGCCACCGTTACAAATACCATGATGACAAAGGCCGTAACAGGAGACAGCATGTCGTAAAAGGAGTAGGCCGCAAAGGTCATAAAATAAAAGATGGCCATGGCTCCGCTGACCAGCACGGCACTAAAATTCTCATACTTGGTTCTTAGTCGTTGCCCTATGAGCAGGAGGGCGGCACCCATAGTATAGCCAAGGATGATCCGAACTGCCGGACTAATCAGATCATTGTCTATTGAGTATTTGGCGCCAATGCCTACACCAATGACCAGTACCGCAATTCCTATTTTGCTTATAAGGTTCTCCCCTATGTATTTTTCAAGATCTACCCCTGGTCTTTCAGGACTTGTGGGCCGTGGTGTTGAGGTGGTTTGCATTGTGGGGGCAGCAACCTCAGGAGTGATGGTTTTATAGGTCATCTCCCCTTTTGGTAAGCTGGCCCAGAGGACCACATAGACAAGGATTCCTACACAAAAGAACAGGGAGAAGAGCACCCAGAGAAATCGTATCAGGAATAGGTTGATCCCGTAATGTTTTGCCATCCCGGCACAAACGCCTCCCAGGATCTTTTGATCTGTATCCCGCACTAATTTAGAAGGACGAGCGGCAGGCGCTTCAGCTGTTTCCTCTGGAAGCACTTCTTTGTGAACCTCCTGCGCTTCTTTAACTATCGGGGTCTCCACAGGGGCTTCAACAAGGGGTTCCTGTATTGGAGTCGTCTCCTCCTGGGATGCCTGTTTTAGGTCTGTGAGCTCTTTTCGTATGGCGGCTATCTCTTCGGCAAAATGGGAGTGTACCCCTTTTAAAATCTCTAATTTTTCTAAGAGGGCTGCTATTTTTTTGTTTTGATCTTCCATAGGGTAGGCTGGTCCTCCAATCAATGTGCTGGATTGGGTAGATTTTGATTAAAGGTAAGGTATTAATAGTTACAGGTATTTTTTATTCACGGAAGCGGGGAATAAGGAATATCCTTGGTTGGGCAACTATTTCCGAGAAGGTATTTTCAGTGTATTTTAAAAAGTTTCCTACCTCCTTTATACACCAGAAAAACTATGAATCCGGCGAGAAGTCCAACACCAAATTCAAAGATCAAATCCGGAACTGCAGGAAAAGGGTTGTGGAGAAATGACAGGTTGTGTACAAAGATCCCACCAGAGACGAGAAGTAAGGCGATGGTCCCAATTACGGATAGTGATTTGATAACCAATGGGAGGGCGTTCACAAAAAATCTACCTATTATATCCGAGATACTGTTTTCATGGTCGTTCATGGCTATCAAACGGGTTCCGAATTCATCCATACGCACTATGAGTGCCACAATACCGTACACCCCTACGGTGGCTAAAAGTGCGATCAGGGAAACCACAATAATTTGAGTGGTTAAAGGTTCGTTGAGAACCGTTCCCAGGGCTATGATGACAATTTCAATAGACAAGATAAAATCGGTTACAATAGCCGACTTTATCTTTGTTTTTTCCATTTCCAGTATTTCACTTTTACTCTTTATTGCAAGATCGGCGGGTATGTGAGGCAGGGCATGGGGCACGAAGAATTCGTATATCTTTTCGGCACCTTCAAAGGCAAGATATAAGCCACCTAAAACAAGGATAAGGGTCACCGCCCATGGCAGAAAGGCGCTCAACAGGAACGCAATTGGAAGAATAATGATCTTATTCAAAAACGATCCTTTGGTGATGGCCCATAGCACGGGTAGTTCTCGTTTAGAAACAAAACCAGATGCTTTTTCAGCATTCACGGCCAGATCATCTCCAAGAATACCTGCGGTCTTTTCGGTAGCTACTTTGCTCATGCTCGCAACATCGTCTAATAGTGTTGCCACATCATCTAAAACCGCAAAAAATCCTGAAGACATATTATTTCGTTGAAGGTTCAAATATAGATAAGGAGACGCAAATAGCTAAATCTATTGGGTACAAATGGTAATGTGAGTTCAACAAACGACTATAAAAGAGAAAGGTCACCTTTAAGATCAATGATGACAGGAATTCTGAAAACCTTAGCAATCTGGAATAAGTGTTTTGGGGCTTGTTTTATTTTTAAAAAGCCGCTAATTCTTTATCAATAAGGCTAACGATCAGGTCAATTTCTTCTTGCAACTCATTTCTATACCTAAGCACATCTCGCGTAAGTAATAATTTCATGGCGAGGAGATTCCGCACCTTTGGACGCTTAAAAATTTTGGGATAATCATTCTCTGGCTCCTGTTCTACGGTAACAGAAATATAATTGTTTGGATCATTCGTAAAACGGACTAAATTGAGCTCGTCTTGTGCAATATCATCAATCCTGATTTGTTGTACAGTTAACCTGTCTTTCACCTGGGTATTCAGGTAATTAATGCGTAGTTCCAGATTTGTAAACTTTTGCCGTATTTCCCGGTTTCGGATAAGGGAGGTCTTGCCTGTATTTTTAATTTCTGCATAGGAATTTACCACAGGCACATTGCTTTCAAATTCCCATATCATGTTAATGATAACAGAATCAACGTAAAATTCCGGAGGTGCGGTCTTCCCGGCGGGGTGTATGTCCAGGGCTAGGATCAAACGATCAATAAGCAGTTCTTCTCTTTTGATAAAGCCTTCAGATTGCGTACTTGCCGCTTGCAGGTCGTCATGCAGGTTTTCCAGCAGGAACTTTTCTTCGGATCTTGCACGCTGGCCCTCATTCCAGTTATTGATCTGTAAGGCGATCAGAATACCAATGACCACAAGGACGATCTCGCCAATGGCATATCGGGAGTAGGTGAAGAATTTATTATCGTTTGCCAGTTTTTTACGGGTTTTGCGAAAGAAGTTTATCATTGATTATAGGGTTGGCTAGTGTTTACGGTCCAAGTTACAAATTATCTAAAATCACTATCCAAAATGAAGGAAAGGACAAAATGAGGGAATAAAATTTTTTATTACTCCCTATGTGTTGATAATCATATAGTTACGAATATGTTTTAGATGATAATAATTTTCAGCGCAAGAATAAAAGCAGGAGAATTGTCATATTTTAAAAAGAATTTCGTTTTACATATATATGCTGCTTATCAATAGAACAATTATGAAAAAAATTGCATTGTTTATTTTTCTTTTGATCCTTAGTTGCGGGAAAGAAGATGACTTGGAGACATACAATATTACCTGGGAGGTAAATGGCCAGGGAATAGCTAAAAGAATACAAGGCGGTGGTTATGGCAATGAATATCAGGTACATTTGCCATGGTCATCTAGTTTTAAAACAGCGGAAACGGAAAATTTAGGATTATTCGTCAGGTTAAATGATTCTACCCTGGAAAATGATGGCCTGGAAAGTATCATATTAAAAATAGATGGGGAAGTGATAGTTGAGAAAACCAAATGGATCGAAGCTGCCTCTATTACACCGGGAATGATATTACCAGATGATACAGGCTTATGGTCTTTTATAGAAGGAACAGAGGGGAAAAGTTATTCCGCACTTCCTCCAACGTCATTTGCTACAGATTAGATAATATAGAAAGAATATTAGTCTGCACTTAGTTCCTGATCCAGGATATCGATTATTTGGCTGATCTGCGCTTTGGTGTTGTTAAGAACGTCTATGTTATACGCGTAATTAATTTCCAAAAGGAAGATATTATTAAGAAAGATCTTATTCTTAAAGAGTTCATCTATTTCTTTCCTCATAAGATCGGAATGACTTTGTATGTATACGGAGTCAAATACAAAATCTAATTTTGGGATGTTAGAGCTATTGAGGTCATAGTATTTGCCCCAGTCAACATATTTCTCAAAATCCTCCAGAAAAACATTAAAATCATACCGCATATGCTCCTGGGCCGCTCCTATTTCAGTGTAGGATTCTTTCAAATTAATCAATCTGAGTTTAAGTGAATCATTTTGAATGGAGCTGAAATTACCGGAACTTTTCATTTCTTCATAGGTGTTTTGATTGGGCCGAAACTCATCCACAAAAACTAGCGCCATCATATCGTTCGAGAAATCAAAGAGTGAGCCTATGGAGTCACGATCTATTTTGAGTTTCACACTTTTGGCTGCAGTCACCTTTGAGCCAGACAAGTCTATCATAAAGTCTAAACGTTCCGTGTCTGTATGGAGGTCATTTTTTAAGTTATAATAATATTTTAGTTCTACCTGCCGCTGCTTTCTTCCCTCATTCCAGTCATTCACTTGTAAGGCGATCAAAATACCAATAACGACAAGTAGGATCTCCCCAATGGCATAAAACAAATATGTACTGAACTTGTTTTCAGTGAGGAGTTTTTGGCGAATACGTCTGAAGAATTTGATCATGATGGTTGGTGTGTCGTACTAAGGTACACATTCTGAAAAATCATCATGAAACCTGAAGAATCGAATAACGAAGATTTACAGAAATTATGAAGGGGACTTAGGTTGCTATTAATCCTCAAACTGAACGCCATAAATGGTATGCAGTAATTTATTGCTGCAAATACAGGTCTTTTTTGTTTCAACCTTTTTGAAATACAAACCATGCTAAGAAGCAATTTCCAGAGCCAACCGTATGGGCATATTAAAATTTTGATAAAGGATGCCTCAACATGTTAAAATGTTCTTAAGAACTGTTACATCTGCGTAAAGTTAAAGTCTATAGGGTAAGAGTCATCAATAAAAACCAACAGTGATGTTCAGCAAAGTGGGTCTAATCTTTTTTAAAGCGATCAAAATATACGGCATAAGCTGTATATTCTTTGAAACCTACATGAATATGTTCTCTTCAATGGAGGTAGATTTTAGTACACTAGCTTACACCTTTGGCATAGAAGGCTTCTTTATCTTTATGAAATCTGCCCAGGTTGAAATTCCAATGTGGGTGGAGGCAATACAAGATGTTATCTAAAGTGTCAGCGTACCATTGGCACCTGTGGAGGCATTCTGTTAGTGTTGAAGCATCGTTTGTTCCCTCGCACTCTCTTTCCATCCAGCGGGTGTCATTCTTCAGTAGTACATTCCAAAATAGCATCTATGATGGTACCCAGAGTTTCCAGGGACATTAGATAGCGATTTAAGCGATACATCCAATCATCCGTAAGATTTTCATAGATGTAATCATTGAACAATTGGTATTTGTCAATTTCAAAAGCACTCCCGGTTTCCCATTGCAGGTTTCCGTACTGGTCTATATCCTTCATCAAATAATGTTTGGTTAGGTAAGGAATGACTTCTATTCGCAGTTTTTCATCACTGTCATCATAGCGCTCCTGCGTAATTTTATATTCTCTGGTCCAGTCAAAGAGCAAATTCTTAAGCCGATCATTGGAAAGAAGGTCAAAACGACCCGATTGTAAGAGGTCCTGTATGGTATTTTCAGAGGGGTTGTATTGATCAAATTCAACCGAATAAAAAATAAGGCTGTCCATATTCATGCCCTGTATTACACTTTTCTCTTTGCCAAAAAAAGACATCAAGGCTCTGTTAGATTCAAATGTCTTCAGCACAATGGTCTTTTGCCGTTGCAGTTCTCGTTTATTGGAGAGGAATTCCTGTGTGAGGTTCTTTAGGATCTCTTTCTCGGCTTTGAGCACTTTTTGGTGCTCATTCCAATTATTGACCTGCAAGGCGATGAGGATCCCAATGACCACTAACAAGATCTCGCCAATAGCGTACCTCGAGTATTTGAGAAACTTATTGTCGTCTGCAAGTTTTTTGCGGGTTTTGCGAAAAAAATTAATCATAAGGAATGGTTGGTGATTATGTTGTAAGATAAGAATAATCAAAATCCAAATAACAAATCACAAGTGTTAGGATTTAGGATTTGGAATTTCCACCTACTTTCCATAATCCACAGAAATAGTATATTTAGGACTTACACCAAAACACACCAGATGAAAGCTAGTTTTACTACTATTTTATTAATTTTTAGCTTTTCCCTAACCACCCAAAAATAAGCCCTGGAATATGCAAATCTGGAATATCCAGTCCCAGCATTACAAATCCGTAATCAGTGACACGCTGGGATGTTTCCATAAAATACTTGCGGGCAATTTTGGTGTAATTTCTTTTTTAAGCCACTCAGAATAGACCCCTCTTTTTCCAGTGCCTGTTACAATAAATAAGATTTCTTTTGCTTCAAGGATTGCTCTAATTCCCATGGTTACACCAAATTCAGGTGGTTTTTTTTCCGTGCTGATCATCGCATGATTCCGGGTAGATGGCGCCAATTCCGAAACATAACACTCCTGAGGAGGCCAATTTTCGGCAGGTTCTATAAAACCCAAATGCCCGTTTTTTCCCATTCCTAAAATAAGGATATCCAACGGGCCTTTTATATCAAGTTCTTTTTGCATAGAACGTGCCGCCTCCTCTGCCTGGTTTTTATTGTCAAGAACTTTTAAAGTAGGAGCAAAGTAATGAGTTCTTTCTGCAGCTATTCCCCAGGGGATCCTCACCTCTTTTTCGATAAAACTCATACAACTATGGTGATATTCGGAGATGCCAACCCATTCATCCAACTGAAACAAAGTGAGCGATGAGGTGTTCAGGTTGCGCGCTTTGGTAATATACCCATACATTCCTAATGCGGAATTTCCTGTTGCAACACTGACCTTACATGCCAGGTTTTTTCTGATCCTTTGGAAGAACCATTCAGCAGCGGTTTTGCTAATTTCCTGGTAATCTTTACACTGATGTATTGTCATTAATACCAGGCTATTTCACCATTATAAGGCACACAGCCTATGTAAGATCCCGGAATAGGATTATATCGTAACCCCTTCATGATGCCCATTTTAGAAGAAAAATAACCCCATTGCGCAAGGGACTTTAGGTCCTTAAAATAATGGGGCATATTGGGAGTTGCAATTTTCGCCTCCTTATCTAGTTCCTCAATTACGTTATATTGTTTTTGTGCTGAAAGTTCTGAGAATCCGTTTTGCAATAGTTGGTTTAAACCAACTATGATGCGATCCTTTCTTTCCATTTCATAACAATCTTCCACAATAAGCCCTATAAAATGATGAACATTAGCTTCTTTGGCCCCGGGAGACTCGGGAGTTTCAGGTAAAATAATATCCACAATAGTCCCCAAAAGCAATTGATATTCTCTGTTCAATAGAGAGGACATATTATTGGTTCCGCAACCTGCAAAGAGCCAGGAAAAAGGGATAAAACTCCCGGCAGACCAACGCGCTACTATCCCTAAAGCATTTCTGCGATCTATTTTTTCCATAATAAATACGGTTTTTTGGCATTGGTCTTAAAAGGAAGCATGATTTTTTTTCCTGCTCCTGCAGAAGCATAGGCAGCAAAAAGAACCTCCAAAACTGCTCTCCCGTCCTCTCCGGTCACCAGGGGTGTAAGGTCGTTCTTTACACAGTCTACAAAATGGGCCATTTCTTGTGGGAATCCATAGTTCCATAATTCTTCATACATGGTAAAACTCCAGCCTTTGGTGTTTCCCGCTTTTTCCACTGCATAGCCGATCCCTTTTTCACTATAAGTCAATATAGAATTTCCCTGTAGCACATCGGCATAAGCAACCCCCTCACTCCCATGAATTTCGGCCCTATCATCCATTCCTCCCTTTTTGATCCAACTTTCTTCTGCAATGGCGGTTACGCCATTACTGAATTCCAAAATAAGCACACTGTTATCATCGCCAATAGTTTTATCTTTATGTACAGAAGTTTGCATTTGTGCATAAACCGATACAATGGAAGCTTTGGGATTTAACCACCTGAAGAATTGAATGGCATGGCATCCCATATCCATCATAACACCACCCCCGGATTTTTCTACATCATAAAAATGAGCTGCGTGAGGGCCATCATGTTTTTCAGACTGTTTTAATAGCACCGGATACCCCAGGGCCCCTTCATCTAACAATGCTTTTAAACGTACATATTTAGGAGTAAAACAGAGTTCTTCCGCATACATGAGTTTTACCTCATTCTTTTTGCAGGTTTCAATCATTAGGTCTGCTTCAGCCAGGTTTAAGCAAAGTGGCTTTTCTACCACTACATGCTTTCTTGCCTGAGCTATTTTTACCGCTAATTCACAATGTAAATAGTTAGGAGCGCCAAGGATAACCATATCAATTTCCTCCATGGCTAAAAATGGCTCAATTTCAGTAAACCAATTTGGGATATGGTGTTGTTTTGCAAAAGCCGTTACATGTTTTTTATTAGGAGACATTACTGCAACAACATATGCATCGGGGACCGTTTTGAGAGCTTCGGCATGAATGGTAGCGATAAATTGAGATCCTATGATACCAACTCCCACCTTGTTCTGTTGCGTCTTTTTCATATTCTTTCTGCTTTAAATTGTTCGGCGGCGTAGGTCGCAGCTCTTGCTGTAAATGCCATATAAAGTAAGGAAGGACTTTGATTTCCAGTACTGGTCATACAGGCCCCATCTGTTACAAATACATTCTGGCACAGATGCAATTGGTTATATTTATTGAGCATAGACGTTTTTGGGTCGGTTCCCATTCTGCAGCCTCCCATTTCGTGAATGTCCAAACCTGGCGCTTGTTTGGAATCGTCCAGTTCAATATCTGTACACCCCATCACCTCTAACATAGCCTTACTTTCCTTTAAAAAGTCCTGTACCATTAACTCATCGTTCTCATCATAATTCACATCCGTTACGAGCTGCGGAATACCCCAGGGATCTTTTTCTGTTTTAGATAAATAGACCCTGTTGGATACTTTTGGAATAGTCTCGCCTTGCATGTACATATAAGCCCGCCAATCCCCGGGTTTGCGAAGGCCTTCTTTATATGCTGCGCCAATTCCGGGTTCATTTTCTGGAGCCTCCTGATTTCGGGGTCGGGATGCACCACTGAAAATGGTATATCCCCCAACAAAGGGCATATCATTCTTGTATACATTTCTGTAGTTTGCCAAAATTAGTTCCGAAGGATTTCTTCCATAAACATAGGTGTCTTTAAATCCTTCAAACCGGCCTGAGGCCCATCCGCGATAATTGTGAAAACCTATATAACGCCCAAGGATATCATGATCATTTCCCAGGCCATTTGGAAATCGCTCTGAAGTGGAGTTTAATAAGATAAGATTTGAATTCAGCGCCGAGGCATTCACAAAAATAATTTTCGCTTTCAACTCCTGATGTGTCCCGGTATTAGTGTCTATATACTCAATACCTGTGGCCTTTTTCTGATCATCGTCATACAGTATTTTCACCACCACCGCATCTGAAAGAACGCTTAGGTTTCCGGTTCGTTGTGCAGATGGTATTGTACTTGAATTACTGCTAAAATACGCGCCAAAAGGACAACCTCTCATACAAAGATTTCTTGATTGGCATTTACCTCTGCCTAATTGCAAATGGTGTTCCTTGGGCTCGGTGAGGTGGGCCCATCTTCCATGCACCAGGTGACGGTCCGGATATTGTTCGCTCAATGCCTTGCTCATATGTTTTTCAACACAATTCATTTCGAACGGAGGCAGGAACTCCCCATCTGGCATGGCTTCTAACCCGTCTTTATTTCCGCATACACCAATAAAATCTTCCACTACATGATACCAAGGAGCCATTTCCTCGTAATCTACCGGCCACGGAATTCCATACTTATATTTAAAAGGGGATTCAAATTCGGACTGACTCCATCGTTGGCAAGCCCTGCCCCATATTAAAGATTTTCCACCCACTTGAAATCCACGTATCCAATCGAAAGGCTCTTTTTGTACATAGGGCTGATCCTTATCTTTTATAAAAAAATGAGCCGTGTCTTCACCAAAACCAGCCGATTTGCTTATCAGGGGGTTTTCATCTCTGAATTTCTTGGGCATCCAGCCGCCATGCGGAAATTCCCAGGGATGAAGATGTGCCGTAGGATAATCTTTATTGTGCTCCACATTTCTTCCCCGTTCTACAACACAGGTTTTAAGGCCGTTTTCACACAATACCTTTGCGGCCCACCCACCGGATATACCGGATCCGATAACGATGGCATCGTAAGTTGTATTCATTTCAAAATGATTCAATCTATTAAATATAATCAATAGATAGGTCACATAAAAAACAAAGTGATCAGGCAAAAGCTGTTTGTAATAATACATTTCTCAAAACTCTCAGAAATAGTATATTTATCTCCTCACCAAAGAAAAAATTATGAGATCACTACTACTCTTTTTTGTCTGCCTGATAACCCTTTCCCTCACCGCCCAAAAAAAAGTCCTCGCCCATGAGGATCTGGAGCTTTGGAACAGTATAGAAAATCAAAGGATCTCCCCCAATGGCGCCTTTGTGGCCTATAGTCTGGAGCAGGGAGAAAAGGATCAGTTCCTAAAGGTAAAAAACACCAATGGACAAGAGGTCTTTAGTTATGACAGGGCTTCCAAAGGACAATTCACCTATGATTCCAAAGCCCTCATCTTTAACATCACTGCCTGGAAAGACAGTGTATTAGATATGAAGCGCCGAAAAGTGAAAAAGAAGGATCTCCCCAAAGACAGCCTGGGGATCTACTATCTGGGAAGTGGGGAACTGCAAAAGTTTGGGAACATCAAATCCTATAAGGTGCCGGAGAAATGGAGTGGGGTTATCGCCTACCAGCTGGAAGAAATAGAAATGCCTAAAGATACTACCCAAGATAGCACGGCAAAAAAAACGAAGAAAAAGAAGGATAAAAAGGTCAGCAAAAAGAATGGTTACCACCTTGTAGTGAGAGACTTGCAAACACGGGAACAAGACACCTTTAAATTTGTGACGGATTACACCTTTGCCCGAAAAGGAAAAGCACTGGCATGGGCCACCACAGGAGAGCATGACAGCGCCAATGCCGCTATCTATGTACTAGACATTGACAAACAAAAGATCAGCAAAATATACGAGGCCAAAAAGGCAAATTACGCCCAGTTAAACTTTTCAGAGAGTGGCCAACACCTTGGTTTTGTAGTAGATACAGACACCACCAAAACACAACTGCGCCCACGGGAACTATACCATTGGGAAGTAGGGATGGACAATGCTGAAAAATTGGTAGATGGGAATACAACAGACAATACCCTAACCCCCTCAGCCTCCGAAGAACTCCGCTTCTCCAAAGATGAGACCAAACTCTACTTTGGCCTGGCCCTGCCGCCCATCATCAAAGACACCATGCTCCTTGAAGAAGAGACCGTCAACGTAGAGGTTTGGACCTATGACGAACCCCGCCTCTATACCGTACAGGAACTGCAACTAAAGAACGATACCGTACAAGCCTATACCGCTGTCATTCACTTAGACAAGACCAAACGCCTCACCCAACTGGCCAATGAATCCTACCCGGAAACCCAGTTAACAGACCATGCCAACGCTCCCTGGGCACTGGTACGCAACCCCACGCCTTACGCCCTGGAGAGCCAATGGACAGGGGAACGTGCACGCGACTATGCCGTGGTAAACCTCAGTACCGGGGGACAGAAAAAAGTACTCACCAAGCTGGCAGGAAGAGTTACCCTTAGCCCCCAAGGCAAGTATGTCTATGGCTATAATAACACAGACAGCCTCTGGTTTACTTATAACATTGCCAAGGACCAGTTAAAAGCACTCACCAAAGGCAAGGTCTTCTATGATGAGACCCATGATTCCCCCTCCTCTCCCTCCCCTTATGGTTTTGCGGGCTGGACAGAAAAGGACGGAGCACTGCTTCTCTATGACCGCTATGATATTTGGATGTTTAATCCGAATAGCGGAGAATCTACCAGGCTCACCAACGGCCGTGAGACCCAAACCGTTTACCGCTATCTGAAACTAGACTGGGAGCAGGACCATATAGATACCACTCAAAAAGCCCTGTTCAGCACCTTTAATGAGACCGATAAAAGCGCAGGCTATGCCAGCTATGATTTCAGAACCGGCACCCTCACCCCCCTTCTCAGTGGTCGCTACCGCTATGGATATCCTATGAAGTCCGATGTAGCAAACAACCTCATTTTTACCCGGGAGTCCTTTACAGAATTTCCGGATCTGTGGGTAGCAGATATGGATATGCAATCCCCTACTAAGATCAGTGATGCCAATCCGCAACAAGCGGAGTACAATTGGGGCAACATAGAACTGGTAACCTGGACGTCTCTGGATGGGATAGAGCTTACCGGTATGCTGGTAAAACCCGAAAATTTTGATCCTTCAAAGAAGTATCCCATGCTGGTGAACTTTTATGAGAAAAGTGCGGATGGGCTTCACCGCCACCGGGCACCCTCGGCAGGCAGGTCTACCATCAACTATTCATTCTACGCCAGCCGTGGCTACCTTATTTTTAACCCTGATGTTCATTACCGCATTGGCTATCCCGGAGAAAGCGCTTACAACTGCGTTATTCCCGGCATTACGGCCCTTATTGAAAAGGGCTTTGTAGACAAGGACAATATTGGGGTTCAGGGTCATAGCTGGGGTGGTTATCAGATCGCCTACCTGGTTACCAGAACAGACATCTTTAAGGCGGCTGAAGCCGGAGCACCGGTACCCAATATGATAAGCGCCTATGGGGGAATCCGCTGGTGGACGGGCCTCAGCAGGCAGTTTCAATACGAGCATACTCAGAGCAGAATAGGGGGCACCCCCTGGGAATACCCCACCCGTTATTTGGAGAACTCACCCATCTTTACTTTAGATAAGATCAATACCCCCTTGCTTATTATGCATAATGATGCGGATGGGCATGTACCCTGGTATCAGGGGATCGAATTCTTTGTGAGCTTACGAAGATTAGGAAAACCCTCCTGGTTCCTCAACTACAATGGGGAACCCCACTGGCCGCTCAAGCTGCAGAATAGAAAAGACTTTACCCTCCGTATGGCGCAATTCTTTGATCACTACTTAAAAGGAGATCCCAAACCGCAGTGGATGGAACGAGGGGTGCCTGCCATGGAGAAGGGGATCAATCAAGGATATGAGTTGGTGGAAGAATAAAGATCAGCTATTCAATCTTTTTGTTCTTTTTATCCATGTGATATCTATTTCTTTTTCTAGGGATTCATGAATGCTTCGCATTTGCCTTGATGAAAAAGGAACCTAAAAAAATCAAGTAGGGTTGAGGAAATATTTTGTACGGTCCCGAAAGCTATCTGGATTGGAATATCTCCTTCTTCTCAGAGTTTCCAGAGTTCATCGTGAATATGTTTTGCCTTTTACTCAGCAAGGCTCCCTTCTGCAAAGCGCACTAATTGCCAGTAAGGCGGCACATAACCCTGTTCTTTTCTAAAGGCATCTATTTTTAATTCTGTCTGCTTTTTTAGATGCTGAAAACGCGCTACAAAATCATTGTTCTTTAGTGCAGTGACGGCTCCCATTCCTTCAGGGATTATTCCTTCTTTTCCCAGACTGGTAAGCAAGAAGGAATACCCTTTCACTACTCTTGCAAACGGTAGCAACCAGATAGTATAGTCTAGTTTTTCCCCTGCATTGGCCCTGGTTATCAAAGCATCCATAACGGCATTGTCTACATGATCCTTAAAAAGCGTTTCTTTATCCCTCCATTCCGCTATTACGCTCAACATAGGGTCATACTCCAGATCGGAGGGCATTTGGGTGACAAAGTGTTCCACCCCAAAATTATGAAGCCAGTCTATGATGCCATCGGAGGAAATGGTAGAGGTAAACTCCCATAAAGGAATGCCCTTTTGTTGGTAGGCATAGGAGCCTACTTCCGAGCAGAACATGGCTGAAGCATCGTAATAATCCATTTTAAAGTCGTACGGGATATGCCTTTCCTGGGATTCATTATACATATACAAGGCAGCCTTATGTGGGAGCATCGGATCTGCATCT
Organism: Eudoraea sp.; assembly: GCA_024639765.1. Lineage (GTDB taxonomy): Bacteria > Bacteroidota > Bacteroidia > Flavobacteriales > Flavobacteriaceae > Muriicola. The sequence goes on along the minus strand of JAHEHU010000001.1, from coordinate 109,269 downwards.
AATGCTTCAAGATCGGCTCTGGGACGCATCACCATAAATCGCAGTTTTTTGTCTTTTAAATATTCCTCTAAAGAGGCAAGGGCTACGCCTTTTTCAATATGTGCCTCCACTAAGGATGGCTCATTTGTTTCTTCGTTGATATATATAAGGGCAACATGTGAGAAGTTCCCGGGAAAATCATTGCCTCGTGAAATAAAGGCAGATACTTCCGCCCCACCACGGCTAACAAGAAGGTCACCGCTATGCACTTTTATTCCCAGTATCTCTGCAGATGGAGTTTCGGAGGCTCCGTCCGAAACATACATGGTAGAAACAAAGTCTTCATCTGAAGACTGTAATAAGATCTCTTCTACCGCTGCTCTGAAACCGTACAAAATGCGATATGAAAGATTGCGTGCTGCCGGGGTATTCATATCCCAATGAATGGCATCTTCTTTTACTTTGTTCCGTACACGGTTGTAATAGTTGATGTACCAATCAGATTTTTTCTCCTGTGCTGCGATCAGAGGGGCAATTCGGAAAAAGGCACTTTCTATCAAGGGGAAAAAATCATCCTCAGGATGTGTCGCGATCCCTTCTTGGATATTTAGAATGCTATCAGATTCCAATCTCAAATGCTGCACCAAAGAATCCAGCGTATTAGATGGCATAGCTTTCGCTTCTAGAAAGCTTTTTTCTAATTGCTCCCAACGCTCATCCTGATTCCAGATGAAAGGTGCTTTCGAAGCAATTTGGACTTTCCCTTTATTTTGTGGTAATGGAATTAGGAGCAGGCAATATGTAGCGGCAAGAATAAGTACTATCTTAAAAAGTATCTTCATATGGTTAGTTACTGGGGGTAAATTTAAATGCCAGCAAGATACGCATAGTTCTATACGCATCTATGCAGAGTGTACTATCTTAATCCTTAAAATGACTAAGTGCATATTTTAGTAAGGTGGGTCTACAAAAAAAGCCTTTGGAAACCAAAGGCTTTTTTTCGTTCTTATACTTGTAAAAGAAACTAGTTCAGGAGTCCATATAGCCCTATGATAAACCCAAGGGCAATTAGGGCAAGGATTACTTCCAGACTTACGTTTAAAACGGTAAGAATAGAATTTAAAATGGGGTGTTTTTCAGTGTATTTTTCCATAACATAGATTTTAAGATTTTCGTTTATCTTAAGATACAAAACATACGAATGCTCTTACAGCCAATTGTTGTGAAAGTGCCAAAAAATGTGGTGTAGACCGATGTAATGTGCATTTAATCGATGTTTTAACATTTTTGGAGCTTTCTTAAATGGGCTGACTTATGAAACAAAAGGAAGAATGAATGTTAATTTGAAGACTTTAAGTTGACCATATTACAAAGACTAGTATTTTAGTGCTCCAAACCTAAATTCAATAGATCATGAAAGCAACGGTAAAAAGAAGGCAAATAAATATAGTTGTATTAGCGCTCTTGATCTCGGTATGGAGCATTTCCTGCAGTGGAGATAAATATGGAGGCCTGGCCCTCTACACGGTTAGGGAAGACATGAAAAAAGACGCCAGGGCTACCTTGAAAGCAGTGGCCGATGCTGGTTATGTGAACATAGAGGCAGCAGGTTATGAGGATGGCAAGTTCTATGGGATGAGCCCTGCAGATTTTAAAAAGTATCTCAATGGTGTAGGCTTGCACCCCGTAAGTTCCCACCAGGGCGCAGTGACCATGGAAAATGCCGAGACCATGATGGCCGATGTAAAAGCTGCGGGCTTTCAATATTTTGTGATCCCGGTACCTCCCATGGGGATGTTTACCATTAATGATTCCACAAGAGCCATGGGCATGACAGGCACCGCAGAACAGCTGGCCATAATTTTAAACGATCTTGGGAACAAGGCAAGCAAAGCCGGTTTAAAACTATTGTACCATAACCACGATTTTGAATTTATGAAGGATGAGAACGGACAAGTAACGATCGATTATCTGTTGGAACATACTGATCCGGACGTTGTGAATTTTCAAATGGACCTTTTTTGGGTGACCAAAGCGGGGGCAGATCCCCTGGCCTATTTTGAAAAATACCCTGGCAGATTTAAGATCTGGCACGTAAAGGACATGGATACCGAAGGAAAATTTGCCCCTGTAGGGGAGGGAACGATCAACTTTAAGAAGATCCTGGCTCAAAAGGAATTGTCTGGTATGAACTATTATTTTGTGGAACAGGATAATACCTTTGGTCAACCGCCGCTCGATGTTATTAAAATAAGTCATGCCGGACTCAGAGAAATAGGCTTTAAATAAGGGTATATTTCCATCAATTAAGACTGCTAATTGTAAAAAATCTCATATGAAATTGCTTAAAAAGTTACATCTCATCCTAGCTGGGGCCATGTCCTTAATGGTTGTAGGCTGTGGTCCAAAATTTACAGAAGAAGCCCAGGAAGACCATACTCTTGTTTATAATGAGGACGGGGCCACTTTGGGTTACAGCCCTGGTTCCGGACTGAATATCCTTACGGTAGATGGCAATGCCTTTAAAGACCTTAACAGAAATGGGGAACTAGATGTGTACGAGGACTGGAGACTATCCGCTGAGGAACGTGCCGTTGACCTGGCCAATAAAATGTCGGTTGAACAGATCGCCGGACTTATGTTATACAGTGCCCATCAGGCTATTCCGGCCGTATCTCGGGGTTACTTTGGGGGCTCCTATGACGGCAAGCCATTTGAGGAGAGCGGAGCAGCAGCAAGTGATCTAAATGATGCACAGCTGAAATTTTTAAATGAAGACAATCTGCGGCATGTCCTTATCACCGGAGTGGAGTCGCCCGGAGTGGCCGCCCGCTGGAACAACAAAGCACAGGCCATGGTAGAGAAGTTGGGACTGGGTATCCCTGTCAATACCAGTTCAGATCCAAGACATGGCACGGATTCTTATGCCGAGTTCAATGCCGGGGCCGGAGGTGATATTTCCATGTGGCCGGGTACCCTGGGAATTGCAGCTTCTTTCGATCCTGCATTAATGAAACAGTTTGGAGATATCGGATCTAAAGAGTACAGGGCTTTGGGAATTGCCACTGCCTTATCTCCACAAATAGACCTTGCGACAGAACCGCGTTGGAGCCGCTTTGATGGTACCATGGGAGAGGATCCAGATCTGGCTACAGATCTGGCCAGGGCCTATGTAGACGGATTTCAGTCATCTGATGATGGAGGTTGGGGATTCCAAAGCGTGAATACTATGGTAAAACACTGGCCCGGAGGAGGACCCGAGGAAGGGGGCCGTGATGGCCACTTTGGCTATGGCGCCTATGCGGTTTATCCCGGGAACAACCTGGAGGACCATTTGCAACCCTTTACGGAAGGGGTGTTTAAACTGGAAGGAAACACCCAAATGGCGTCAGCTATTATGCCCTATTACACCATTTCTTATGGGCAGGATACTGCCAATAATGATGATGTAGGGAATGGATTTAATAAATACCTTATTACGGATCTCCTTAGGGGCAACTATGCCTATGATGGGGTGGTCTGCACAGATTGGGGCATTACCAGAGATGTATCATCGGTAGATATTTTTGAAGGGAAGCCATGGGGCGTGGAGGCCCTTAGCGTGGCAGAACGTCATTTTAAAGCCATTGAGGCCGGTGTAGACCAGTTTGGGGGCAACAACGATATGGTTCCGGTAATGGAAGCTTATGCCATGGGAGCGGAGAAGTATGGAGAGGCCGAAATGCGAGCCCGATTTGAGATCTCGGCCGTACGCCTATTGAAGAATATATTCAGGGTGGGGCTGTTTGAAAACCCATATCTAAATGTAAAGCAATCAGAACAGATTGTGGGGAATGCCGATTTTATGAAGGCCGGTTTTGATGCCCAGCTACGCTCGGTGGTGATGTTAAAGAATCAGGAGAATACCCTGCCAAGGGAGAAAAAACAAAAGGTGTACATTCCACAAAGGTATATTGCCCCCAGCACCAATTGGTTTGGGATAGAGACACCTGAAAAGATTGAATACCCCTTTAACATGGACCTTGTCGCCACCTATTTTGAGGTGGTGAACGAACCTTCTGAGGCCAACTTCGCTCTGGTTGGTATACAGAACCCCAATGGGGGCGTAGGGTATAGCAGGGAAGACCTTGCGATGGGTGGCAATGGCTACGTACCTATAAGCCTGCAGTATGGTCCATACACTGCCACCGAGGCCCGGGCTAACAGTTTGGCAGGGGGCAGCCCTTTTGAATCCTTTACCAACAGAACTTATAAGGACAAGATCTTTACGTCGTATAATATTTCAGATCGGGATCTGGTGACAGAAACAAAAGCTATAATGGGAGATAAACCTGTTATTGTGGTAGTCTATGTTTCAAAACCCATGGTGTTTTCAGAAATTGAGTCAAGCGCTGCGGCCATATTGGTACATATGGGAGTGCAGGATCAGGCTTTGCTAGAGATTATCTCAGGAGCAGCAGAACCATCGGCCCTATTACCTTTCCAAATGCCTGCTGATATGATGACGGTCGAAAAGCAATTTGAAGATGTCCCACGGGATATGAAGCCCTATGTGGACGCCCTTGGAAACGCATACGATTTTGCCTTTGGATTAAATTGGAAAGGCATTATTAATGACGAACGAGTCGCTAAATACAAATAGCAAAAAATAACACATTTAATAAGAAAAGTTGCGCCTCTAAAGCGTAATTTTGTTCACCCTAAACAATTGTAAACATGCTTAAGAAAATCTTGATCGGACTCCTTTTGGTCCTGGTGGTAATTCAGTTCTTCAGACCGGAAAAAAACGACAGCAACGATGAAACCTATGCCATTACTACCAAGTATGACGTGCCTAAGGAAGTAGATGATATTTTAAGGGTGTCATGCAATGATTGTCACTCTAACAATACCGTCTATCCCTGGTATGCCAATGTACAACCGGTAGCGTGGTGGCTTAACGACCATGTAGTGGACGGAAAAAGACACCTTAATTTTTCCGAGTTTACCAACAGACCAATAGCCATTCAGAATCACAAATGGGAAGAAACCATAGAAATGGTGGAGGAAAAGGAAATGCCCTTAAAAGACTACACGTATTTGGGGCTTCATTCAGAGGCAAATTTATCGGATGAACAACGGGAAGTACTTATTTCCTGGGCAAAATCTCAAATGACCTATCTCAAGGAAAATTATCCGGCAGATAGTTTGGTAATGCCTAAAAGACGCCAGGCACCAGCAGCAGCTAAATAAGGATACCATACTCTCTTTATACATTCTTACAATATAAAAAATCCAGCTTTGTTACAAGCTGGATTTTTGAATGTCTAATTGTTAAGATCTGTTTATTCTGTGATACAAGAGCTGCTTATAAAAAGAGCGATGGCTATTATTTGACAGCTAGTGAAGTGTCAAAATTCTGTAAAGAAGAAGCCAGATATAGTTCCGCATTATTGGCTAATTCAGAAGAATACTCTTGATACATAATAATTACTAAGGTTGTTAAAGTGATCAGCAACAAGCCGGTAACTACTCTTGCTCCCAATAATTTTTCAGATTTGTTCATTAGATCATTTTACTGGTTTGTTCCCTGAAAGTATAAAAAATTATATTCTTTAACAAATCCTTAACAATATTAATTGTTGACAATTTAGGTGAACTATTTGGTGTAGACCGTTAACCTTGATTAGAATTTCACATTTAATTGTACATTTAAGGAACACAAGAAGGTAATGAAACACCGTTGGTTTAAAGGAGTTCTCCTCATTTGGATGTTGTATCTGATACCGGTTACGCATGGGCAGGAAAACGATATCATGTCCATGGAAGAAGGGGTTCAGCCGCTTTTTGCGAGCGAGTCTCCTTTACTTATTCAGCTACGGTATTCCAATAAAGCAATGAAAAGAGAGACCAATGACAGCACCTATTTGCAGTCAATGATCTGGTTTAAAGAGGCCAATACGCCCTGGGATTCATTGCCTGTAGATCTAAGGGCCCGCGGGAATTTTAGAAGAGCCAACTGTTACTTTGCCCCCCTCAAACTGAAATTAAAAAAATCGCATACCAAAGGCAGCTTGTTCCAGGGCAGTGAAAAGATAAAAATGGTCCTTCCCTGTATTTTAGACAGGAACAGTGGGGATTATGTGTTAAAAGAATACCTGGCATACAAACTCTATGAATGTGTAGGGTCTTATCACTTTAAAACAAGACTAACGCACATAGAACTTTTTGAGGAAAGAGGAAAAAGAAAAGTAGCACACAACCTCCTTGGCTTTATGATAGAGGATATGGACCAGGTAGCAGAACGATATGATGGGAAGGAAATAAAACGCATCATCCACCCCTTGCAACAAGATGCTATCGCCTCCATTCAAAATGCATTTTTTGAATATATGATCGCCAATACGGATTATTCCACCAAACAACAGCATAATCAAAAGATCCTCTTTTCGGATAAAAGGATCATACCGGTACCATACGACTTTGATATGTGTGGTCTGGTAAATGCTCCCTATGCTGCCGTAACCAACATACAAAACCTATCTGGTTCTATCACTCAGGTTACAGATCGTATCTACAAAGGATATGAACGAGAGGAGGAACAACTCTATGAAGTGAGGAAATTATTCCTGGAAAAAAAGGAAGAAATGCTGGAGGAGCTGTCTCAGGTAAAGGACCTGTTTCAGGACCCGGTTCAGTACAGGCAGGCCGATGCTTTTATAAATGCTTTCTTCGACATTCTGGAAGACGATAAAAAATTTAGCAGGAACATACTTGGGCGGCAAAGAACCCGCTAAAAGTCCCTTCTAGGGCCCATCCTGATCAATGAACTCCTTGTAATGATCATATCTTTTAAAGATCTGTTCTACGTATTCAAACGGTTCTAACCCCCGTACATAGCCATATTTCACTACCTCATGGTTGTAGTTGTTAGGGTAACTCAGTGCCAGGATCATTTTTTCTACATGATCATCCCAAATAGTGTCGTTCAGTCCTTTGATTTGAGCAAGATTTTGGGCATCAAGTACATGGCTGTAACCACAATTGTAGGAGGCCATAGTAAACTTCATACGCTGTACAGAATCTGTGATATGTTCAAATCTGTCATAAAGCTTTTTCAGGTATTTGGAACCACCACTGATCACATCTGTAGGGTCTAAGCTGGCAGTGACCCCCATTTCTTTGGCTGTTTCAGGCATCATTTGCATAAGGCCCTGAGCACCAGACCAAGATTTGGCCTCAGGATCGAAACGAGATTCCTGATAGATCAGGGAGGCTAACAGCCGCCAGTCCCATCCAATACGTCTGGAATTTTCCTTGATAATAGGATCGTATTTACTGATCTGCCGCTGGTTTAGACTGTAAAAAGGACTGTTTACCCGTCTCCTGAAACTTCGCTTGTTCTTAAAGTACTTGTTGTAAATTACGTAGTAATCTGTTTGCTTTTTTTCTTTTTGTATCCAGGTATTGGTGGCATTTAAGAGATCTGCAGACTCCGGCCTCAGGGCCCAGGCAATGCGCTGAGAAAAACTAAGTGGTACCGCTACGTCCAGGTTTGGAAAATAGGAGGCGTTGATAGAGGCCAGGTTATTATCTGCCAGGGTATATTTAATGCTGCCATCGGCCACCATTTTTATGATCTCGTCTGTGGCTAAGTTTCCTACTAACGTGTCAATATGGATCTCCCCCCCAATTTCTTTGGAGAGGTTATTTATCCGCTTAAAATAGGAGGAGTTCTTCCGCACTGAAATGGTGTCTCCTATAAGTTGTATAGGATCTGTAATAATAGCCTCCTGTATCTGATCACTGGTCATTTTTCTCCATCCATCGGGCTTTCGTTGCACCAGTACCTGTTCTGTGATATAGAGATAATCAGCAAAGGCCACTTCCTGTTTTCGTTCGGTGGTGATCGCCAGTCCGTGGGCCACAATATCTACACTTCCTTTTTTCAATTCAGTAAGGAGATCATCCAGATTTCTGGATACCTTCAGTTCTAATTCTACACCCAGATCATCTGCCAGCCGTTTGAGAAGTTCATATTCATAGCCCATAGGTTGCCCCCGGTACAGGAAATAACTGGTGGCGCTGTACGCAATAAGGGCCCGGAGCTTACCTTCTGCCTTTATTTCTGCCAGATCGCGATCAATTTTTTGCGGAGGATTCGCATCATCACCACGTTTCTTTAGATCATTACATGAACTGAGCAACAGCAAGATCAGTAATAAGAAAGTACATGGATGGCGCATAGCGAATTGGTTCAAAGAACGGAGTAAAATAATAAAATAAAATGAATGCCTACCGAAACAATAAGATTAAAGCACCGAGAGCGGTAAGGATAAGGATCATTTTTCGATAGAATTGGTCGCGGATGATCTTTACGAGTCTAATACCGCAGAACAATCCCAGGGCCACGCCGGGCAGCAGTTTTGCATTGATCAGCAGCGTATCTGCAGTGATGGTTCCCCAAACAAATATGTGAAAGGGAAGCTTAAAAAGATTGATTATAAAAAATAACCAGGCGGCGGTGCCTATAAATTCATTTTTGGGGATACGCATGGCCAGAAAGAAAATATTGGAAAAGGCACCTGCAAGATTCCCGATCATAGTTGTGATGCCCGCCATGATTCCCATAAAACCGGCAAAGGTCCAATGCGTAGGCACTACTTTTGATTTTCGCATATCCCACCAGGCCATCATTACCACACTCCCCAGGATCACAATCACCATGCAAACCTTAAAGGTCTGTTCGGGAAGATCGTTCCCAATGAGTACTCCCAGAACCACTCCGCTCATCATCCAGGGCAAAAACCGCCTTATGTATTTCCATTGTGCATGCTTGTTGTAATACCATACAGCAAAAATATCACCCACCACAAATAAGGGAACCAAAAGTCCGGTGGAGGCCCGGGCGCCAAATGCAAGGGCCATGAGGGTCACAAAGATAACAGCGATGCCCTTGATGCCCGACTTATTTATACCCAGCGTAAATGAAGCTAAAAAGGCAAGGATCCAGGAAGTGATCGATATTTCCACAGGCGTTGGAAGCTAATTTCTCTTTCAGAGAAGACGATTCTCAAAGGTATCCTAAAAAATAATATCTTTAACCACCAACCAATAGAGGTGCCCATGGAACTAAGTACGCTAGATTATAGTTTTATTATTGTATTCTTTTCCATTGTTCTTTCCATAGGGGTCATCGTTTCCAAAAAATCGGGAAAAAACACATCCGAATTCTTTTTATCTGGCCGTACCATGCCCTGGTGGTTATTGGGACTTTCTATGGTGGCCACCACCTTTTCAACAGACACACCTAATTTGGTGACCGATATTGTTAGGACCAATGGGGTATCTGGTAACTGGGTCTGGTGGGCATTTCTAATTACAGGCCTCCTTACCGTTTTTGTCTATGCTAAACTCTGGCGTAAGTCTAACGTAAATACAGATCTGGAATTTTATGAACTGCGTTATGGAGGTCCTGCGGCTAAGTTCTTGCGGAAATTCAGGGCCGTGTATCTGGGGGTTATTTTTAATGTGATCACGATGTCTGCCGTAACCCTTGCGGCTATAAAGATCGGGGGTATTATGCTGGGATTAGAGCCATGGCAAACTGTTATAAGTGCCGGACTAATAACCGTTACTTTTAGTGCCCTGGGTGGATTTAAAGGAGTGGTATATACAGATTTTCTCTTATTCTTTGTGGCTATGGCCGGGGCCATAGGGGCAGCCTATTATCTGGTAAACATGCCCGAAGTAGGCGGTATTCAGGCCTTAATGACTAATGAAAATGTAGTTGACAAGCTTTCTATCTTACCAGATTTCAGCAATACGCAGGCTCTGATCACCTTATTTGTCATCCCCCTTGCAGTACAATGGTGGAGTTCCTGGTACCCGGGTGCAGAACCCGGTGGTGGTGGCTATATTGCCCAGCGAATGCTGGCAGCAAAAAATGAGAATCACGCCATTGGCGCCACCTTCTTTTTCAATATTATGCACTATGCCCTGCGTCCATGGCCTTGGATCTTAGTGGCCCTGGCCTCTCTGGTAGTGTATCCGGATATTGCCAGTATACAAGAGGCATTTCCGACGATCGCAGATGACAAACTAGGTCACGATCTGGCGTACTCCGCCATGCTGACCAAATTACCCAGCGGTCTTTTGGGCTTAGTCCTTGCCTCGTTGATCGCAGCTTATATGTCTACAATTTCAACCCAACTCAATTGGGGGTCTTCTTATATAGTGTATGATTTCTATAAGCAACAGATAAACCCAAAGGCTTCAGAGAAAAGACTGGTAGCTGTAGGCAGGTTCTCAACGGTGATCCTTATGGTCCTCAGCGCGGCCCTCGCCCTGTTGCTCCAAAATGCGTTACAACTATTTGAAGTGCTCCTTGTATTTGGGGCAGGAACCGGATTGATATTTATCCTGCGCTGGTTTTGGTGGCGCATTAATGCCTGGAGTGAGATCACAGCTATGTTTGCCTCAGGGATCATTTCCATTATCTTAAAAGTTACTCCTATTGGAGCTTATTTTTTCGCAACAGATACCGGGATCTTTCCGGATTGGTCCGAGTACATCTTTGTGGTAGTGATCACAACTATCATATGGATGGGGGCTACCTTTTTAACACAACCGGAGTCTAAAGAGGTCTTGCGCTCCTTCTATATAAAAATTCAACCGGGAGGTCCGGGCTGGGCAAAAGTACTTAAGGATGCCGAAGCGGATAATCAAAAGATCATTACAACCGGTGAGAAATGGAGTGTACCCGCAGGTATCTCTGCCATGCTTTTGGGGTGTGTCCTAATATACACCTGTATGTTTGCTACAGGATATTGGATCTATGGTGAAACGCTAAGAGCAAGTATTCTTACCGGGATCGCTATTATTTCCGGTTGGTTGTTAACCAGGGTCTGGAATAAAATGAAAGGAACCATATTGTAAGAACTTATGAAGGAAAGAATAATTTCTGTTGATATTTTCAGGGGTCTCACCATTGCCCTGATGATACTTGTGAATACCCCCGGTACCTGGGAGTATGTTTACCCACCATTGCTGCATGCAGATTGGCATGGCTATACACCTACGGATCTGGTATTCCCATTCTTTCTTTTTATTGTAGGGACCTCTATTGTCTTTGCGTACAACAACAAAATAGCGAATGCCGCTACTTATAGAAAAATAAGTGTTAGAACCCTGAAACTGATAGGTCTTGGCCTCTTTCTTGGAGCATTTACTATTACGTTTCCTTTTTTTAAGGAGTTTGAACAGATCCGCTTCCCCGGTGTGCTACAACGGATTGGAGTGGTCTTTTTCTTTGCAGCTATTCTCTTTCTCAAGTGTAACTGGAAGGTACTTTTAGGCATCTGCATTACCATTTTGGTAGGCTACTGGCTATGGCTCGGGTATGTTCCTTTAATGGGTGAAGCCCCTACCTTTGACAGGGCTCCTAACAACTGGGCAAACTATCTGGACGTACAGGTTTTTGGAAGCCATAACTATAAAGAGGATTACGATCCCGAAGGCTTGCTGAGCACACTGCCTTCCATCGCCTCTTCCCTGCTAGGGATATTCACCGGACTTATCCTGATCTCAAAAAGGACACAAAAAGAGATGTTACTGGCTGGCCTGGGAATTCTGATGTTACTGGTAGGCTATGCATGGGATATGGTCTTTCCTATCAATAAGGCAATATGGAGTAGTAGTTTTGTCCTGGTTACCGCAGGATGGGCCAATATCTTCCTGGCGTTGATCTATTATCTTACCGATGTGAAAGGAATACAATTTGGTAGTATTTTCCGATATACCGGTTCTAATGCCATTACCTTATATTTCCTTTCGAGCTTTATTTCAAAGCTATTTTATTCTATACATGTGGGTGATGATATGTCTATTCACGGATGGCTTTTTGAGACCATCTTCAGGCACGACTTTCTTTCCGCAACATTGTCATCTCTCTTATACGGTTTAACGGTGGTCGGTTTTTATTTGCTGCTGGGTCTTTTCATGTATAGGAAAAAGATTTTCATAAAGGTATAGCGTGCCAGGCAGCGCTATTATTTCCCGGTACTATTTTCCTTAATAGTTGGTCCAAAGGCCCATTGTAAAAAGGAGGGAAAGATATTGGCCCAGGTAGGCAGATCGTGTTTCCCGCCTTCGATCTCCACATAAGTGAGTTGTTCCGGGGTGTATCCTTTTAATTTTAATTCTTTTATCAAATCTGTAGTGTCTTCAATGGCGTCTATGATTCCACTATGGTTCCTGTCCGCTTTTTCATCAAGGGTACCGCATTGAAACCAGAAAGAAAGATGAGGGGAATAGGATCCGTTCTTAACCATATCTAGTACAATACGACTTCGGTCTTCCGGATCCTTTTTGGTATAGGCTTTTTTTCGCCACCAGAACGAACCACTAAATACGGCGGCTTTACCAAATAGAGTTGGATGGTTATACACCGTATCAAAAGCTGAAAGTCCGCCAAGAGACATACCGCAATAGACCCAGGCCTCTTTTTGGGAGGCTGCTTTGAATTCCCTTTTTAAAAAGGGGATAAATTCTTCGGTAATGAATTTTACATATTGATGAGCTTTTTCACCCCGGCCTTTGTAATCTGCAGAACAAGCTGTACCGTATTCGTGCATTCTATTTTCATTGGCTTCAAGCGCTACATATATAAATGGAGCTATTTTCTTGTCTGCATAGGCCGAACTAAGGATGCGTTCTAAACCCATGGCCTTGTAATCCTGCCCGTCATTCATCAATAGGACCGGAAAGGGCACATCACTGGTCCTGTAGGTAGGTGGGGCCACCAACCTGAAGCTAACTTTCCGTCCAAGAAAACGAGATGAATAAGTTCCTTTCAGACTTATGAATTCAAGATCAAAAACCATGAAAAATATTTAGAAGCGCAAGTATAAGGATTCCGTTGATTTTAAGCGGGATGTAAGTAAAAATAAATATCTTTGCGCGCCAAAATTAATTGGTAGATACATAAAATTAGCATACATTATCATATGGCATCCATCAGGCATATTCAATATTATTCAAACACTCTAGAACGCAATATAAATGTGGAGATCACGGGGGATTGGGGCTACCCTATTTTAATGTTCCCGTCTTCTTATGGCAGCTTTACCCAGAACAATGATTTTGGACTCAATGGATCCGTAATGAATTTTATAAACGAGGGGCGCATTAAGCTGTATAATGTTGAGACCATAGACGGCCTTTCCTTCTATGCTGAGAATATGTCTTCGGAGGCAAAGATCCACAACTATGAGATGTATATGCAGTTCCTTAAGAATGAATTCATTCCTTTTATACAAACGGAATGCAACACGCATAGGATAGGAGTAGCCGGGGTGAGTTTCGGGGGTTACCATGCAGGAAACACTGCTTTCAGGTTTCCCGATCTGGTTTCACATTTATTCTCTATGTCCGGGGTATTTAATATTCGTAATTTTGTGCCACTTTCCGATGATATGCGGATCTATTACAATTGCCCTGATGAGTTTATGAAGAACGAAGAATCATGGCGATTTCAGCATATGAACATCGTTTTAAGTACTTCAGATTGGGATAGTTGTAAGCCCAAGAACGAACATATGGCAGGGATACTTCAGTCCAAAGGCATTCCCTGTTGGTACGATGAAAAAAAATGGATAGAACACGATTGGCCCCTATGGAAAATGGTATTTCCACAGTATATAGGCAGGTATTTTTAAATCTAAAAAGTAAACAAACATGATAAAAAAAGTAGGAATTTTATTTGGTATGGAAGACACCTTTCCATGGGCTTTTATTGACAAAGTAAACGAGCTGGGGAACGGAAAGGTCATAGCTGAACCTGTGTTGATAGACAAGGTACAACAGGGTATTGATTACGGGTACCATGTGATCATAGACCGCATTTCTCAAGAGGTGCCATTTTACCGGGCTTATTTAAAAAATGCTGCCCTTATGGGTACGGCAGTGATCAACAATCCTTTCTGGTGGAGTGCAGATGAGAAATTCTTCAACAACTGCCTATCAATGCAGATAGGGGTGCCGGTACCTAAAACCATTTTATTGCCCTCCAAAGAAAGACCGGATGATACCACTCATAAGTCGTTCAGAAATTTAAAGGACCCTTTGGATTGGGAATATATATTTAACTATATAGGCTTTCCTGCCTATATGAAACCACATTCTGGAGGGGGATGGAAAAGTGTTTATAAGGTAGAATCTCCGGAAGATCTATTTGAAAAGCATGGAGAAACAGGTCAGTTGGTAATGATGTTACAGGAAGAGATCGTATTTGATGATTACTACAGAGTGTATTGTTTAGGACAGAAGTATGTACATATCATGCCGTATGAACCAAGGAACGAATTTCACCTGCGCTACGTTACAGAACCTAAGACCACCGGGGCAGAACATCAGAAATTGATGAAGACCATTCATGATTACACCATTAAGCTGAACAAGGCGCTTGGGTACGATTTTAATACCGTGGAATTCGCAGTTAGAAATGGCATACCATACGCAATTGATTTTTGTAATCCGGCTCCGGATGCAGATATCCATTCAGTGGGAGAAGGCAATTTTAATTGGATAGTAGAGCACGCAGCAAAATTTGCTATTGAAAAGGCAAATGCTCATTCAGAGAAACAAAATAATAGTTCTTGGGGAACTTTTGTAAAGGAAGCAGCTGCGCCTTCAAAGCCAAAAGCACCAAAGATCTCATTGAAATCGGCTGCGGAAATAGATAAGTCCAAGGCTAAGAAGGTTCCGGTTAAAGCTGCCGCTGTAAAGCCCGCAGCCAAAAAGAAGCCCGCAGCGAAGGCCAAGACAAAGCCAGCGCCTAAAAAGGCGGCTACTGCTCGCAAGACTACGGCAAAGGCAGCACCTAAAAAAGCGGCTCCGGCACCTAAGGCTTCGCCTAAGAAGAAAAAGTAAGCTAATAAAAAGCAGACGTTATGCATAAATTCACCCTGGGTATTGAAGAAGAATTCCAGATACTGGAAAGTGAGAGTTATACCTTGCGATCACAAATGTCTAAAATATTAGAAGACGGAAAAGTGTTCTTAAAGGAACGGATCAAGGAAGAAATGCACCTATCCGTGGTGGAAATGGGGACCAATATCTGCGAAAATATTAATCAGGCCAGGGATGAGGTATCCTATCTCAGGCAACAAGTAATAGATTTGGCCGGGAAAGAAGGCCTGAAAGTGGCTGCCGCAGGGACGCATCCTTTCTCCATCTGGAGTGAACAACCTATTACACCTAATCCCCGCTACGATCAGCTTATTTCTGAAATGAAGGATGTAGCCAGGTCTAACCTTATCTTTGGTTTGCACGTGCACGTGGGCATACCAAGCAGGGAAGAAGGACTGCAGATCATGAATGTGGCTCGTTATTTCCTGCCACATCTGTATGCTCTTTCTACCAATTCGCCGTTCTGGGAAGGAAGAGACACCGGTTTTAAGTCGTTTCGCTCAAAGATCTTTGATAAGTTTCCACGTACCGGCATTCCTCCATATTTTGCAAGTGTAGCAGAGTATGACAAATTTGTAGATGTGCTCGTAAAGACGAATTGCATTGACAATGGGAAGAAGATCTGGTGGGACATACGTTTGCATCCTTTTTATCCAACGGTAGAATTCAGGGTTTGTGACATGGTCTTGACCGTAGATGAGGTTACCTGTATTGCAGCATTAATGCAATGTATTATTGCCAAATTATATAAACTTCACCAGAAGAATCAAAGCTTTAGGTCATACAGACGCGTCCTTATCAATGAAAATAAATGGCGCGCAGCCCGCTGGGGGATAGAAGCAAAGCTCATCGATTTTGGCAAGGAAGAGGAAGTGCCTTTTAAAACATTGATTGGTGAACTGCTCGACTTTGTTGAAGATGTGGTGGATGAATTGGGATGCCGAAATGAAGTGAATTATGTGTACCAAATGTTAGAACAAGGTTCCGGAGCAGACAGGCAGCTCCAGGTGTATAATGATACCAAGGACCTCAAAGAGGTTGTAAAATATATTGTGGAACAAACCTCTAAGGGGTTATAATGGGACGAAAATGGTCCTAACCTGCCTGTGAGCAAAATGCCACCTACCATTTAAAGTGAATATTACATGCACCCTACCTATAAGATAGCCATCCTCGATATGAACGCAGGCCAGCCCAATGAAGGCATGCGTTGTATAAAAATGCTGGTGGAACAGTTTTTACAGCATGAAGACATTAAAGGTGATTATCAGATCTTTGACGTCCGTGTAAACCATGAACTACCGGATCTCTTGGACTATGATATTTTTATCTCTTCAGGAGGCCCAGACTCCCCTAAACCAACCGGGGAAAAATGGGAAAAGAAGTACTTCAGATTCCTCGATGAGATCTATGATCACAATCTATTGGAAGAGAAGAAAAAATATCTTTTCCTGATCTGTCATTCCTTTCAACTGGCATGTTTACACTGGAAACTGGCAAAAATTAAAAGAAGAAAATCCACGGCTTTCGGCATCATGCCGGTACATAAGACAAAGCGTGGAAAGAAGGAATACCTTCTCGAGGGCTTGCACAACCCTTTTTATGCAGTAGATTCAAGGGATTACCAGGTAGTGAAACCCAAAAAGAAGCGATTAAAAAGTTTAGGCTGTGCAATCCTGTGTAAAGAAAAGAAACGCCCACATATACCATTAGAACGGGCGGTTATGGCTATTCGCTTTTCAAAGGAGATCTTTGGGGTACAATTTCATCCCGAAGCAGATTCGGAAGGGATGATGCGCTATTTTAAAAGGGAGGACAAAAAGGCTCATATCATAAAGCATCACGGCAAAAGGAAATACAATGATATGATGATCCACCTAGACGATGATGACAAGATCTTGCTCACGAACAGGACCATCATCCCCAGATTTTTACAACAGGCCGCAGAGGCGATTGAAAATCAAACACCAATTTCAGTATGATACCCAACATTAGGGAACAGTTTAACACGGAATTCGACCAGGCCTATTACGAAGCTCTCCAAAAAGAGATTTCAGATACCTTTGGTGAGCCCTGTGCCTTCAGGATCTCAGAGACACCGGTGTTTTTTGACAAGGCGATGAAAAAAAAGGTGTTTGATGCATGCAATGCCATCCTGGAGCAATTAGATGACCTGGAATATGAAGAAGTGAAGCATCGTTTTATGCCCAAGCATTTGCATTCGCCCTCCCATGCAGGCAACCCACATTTTTTAGGGATCGATTTTGGATTGTGTGAAGATGAGGAAGGAAATTTAAGTCCTCAGCTGATTGAACTGCAAGCCTTCCCTTCCCTTTTCTGCTATCAGCCATTTTTGGCCAAAGCCTATTTAAAGCATTATCCCAACATACCCAAAGAAGGCTACCATTACTTTTTTGACGGGCATACGGAAGAGACGTATTACAAAATGCTCAAGGAGGTAATTCTAGGAAAGGAAGATCCTGAGA
Source organism: Eudoraea sp. (assembly GCA_024639765.1). Classification (GTDB taxonomy): domain Bacteria; phylum Bacteroidota; class Bacteroidia; order Flavobacteriales; family Flavobacteriaceae; genus Muriicola. The sequence continues at coordinate 91,855 of JAHEHU010000001.1, read as the reverse complement.
ATGTTATCCTGATGGAGATCTTTCCGGAGAAACAAAAGACACGGATCGATTTTTGGGCAACGAAAAAGGCGCTTGGAATAGAAGTGGTTTGTATGACCAAGGTCATCAAAGAAGGGAAACAACTATTTTACGAAAAGGACGGCCGCAAGATCAGGATACACCGTATTTATAACCGCGTTATTTTTGATGACCTGTACCAGTTTCAGGACCTGAAAACTAATTTCAATATTTTTGACGATCTGGAGGTTACCTGGGTCACCAACCCGGATTGGTTCTTTATGATCTCCAAATGCATAATGCCGATGCTTTCTCATGAAAGTGTGCCGGATTCGTATTATTTGGATGAGATCCCGGAAGACATTGATCTTCATCAATATGTGTTAAAGCCTTTGTTCTCCTTCGCAGGTAAAGGGGTGAACCTAGAACCTACCTGGGAGATGCTTAATGAGATAAAGGATCGCAAGAACTATATGCTTCAAAAGAAGGTTACTTATGCCTCGCTGGTGAAGACCAATACAGATAAAAACTCTAAGGTAGAGTTACGCATTTTGTATGTATGGAACGAAGAAGAAGGTAAACTGAAACCTGTGGTAAACCTTACCAGGATGGGAAAAGGTGGACTGATCAACGTTTCACACCTTACCAATGACACCTGGATAGGTTCGTCCATCAGTTTTTTTGAGGATTAAGATTTCGTAGAAGAATACCTTATTGACTGTTAGCCACAAGCTTGGCTACATATTTTCCAATCACGTCGAACTCCAGATTCACCCTGCTGCCTTTGGCATATTCCTTAAAGCGGGTGTGCTCATAGGTATAGGGAATAATGGCTACACTAAAAGAATGTTGTTGCGAATTCACCACTGTTAGGCTCACTCCGTCAACAGTGATGGAGCCCTTTTCTATGGTTATATGCTGCTGTTGAGGGGCATAGGTAAAAGTAAAATACCAACTACCATCCTTTTGTTCTATATGGGTACAAGTCGCAGTGGTATCTACATGCCCTTGTACTATATGGCCATCTAATCGAGATCCAAGGATCATGGCTCGTTCCAGGTTTACCAAAGACCCTTCTTTAAGATCGTTCAAAGTGGTCTTCAACAAGGTCTCTTCAACTGCCGTAACGGTATATTGATCATTGTTGGTATCCACAACCGTTAGGCAAACGCCATTGTGGGCAACACTTTGATCTACCTTTAATTCGGGGGTAAGTTTGGAGGAGATGGTTAGATGCAAATTGCCTCCATCTTTTTTTAGACGGGTAATTTTTCCAAGGGTTTCAATGATTCCTGTAAACATGTGTCGGTAGTTTTAAGAAAAGCGAAAATTTCACAATGAATACGCGCTTTATAGCTTATTTTTGAACAACGGTTGGTGTGGAAAATGGCAGCTAAAAGTACAATATTTTGTCACTTTTACTGTGTGAAACTACTTTCCCAACCGGGTATGCAAAGTTAGTGCAAAGCACAGTTATATGAGGAATGATAATTCAAAAATAAAAGTTGGGATCTCTGTTGGGGATTTGAATGGAATTGGTTGTGAAGTGATCTTAAAGACCTTCCAGGATGCAAGGATGATGGAATTGTGTACCCCGGTTATTTTCGCCTCTGCGAAGACCATTTCTCAGCAAAAGAATGATCTTGGTATGCAACTCACTTTTAATGGTGTTGATACTGCTTCCCGTGCCATTGAAGGTAAGATCAATGTAGTGAATGTTTGGAAAGAAACACCAAATATCACCTATGGTAACGCCACGGAAGAAGCCGGCAAGTATGCCATTCGTTCCTTAAAGGCAGCAGTAAGCGCATTAAAGAAAGGAGATATAGACATTTTAGTGACGGCACCGATCAATAAAAAAAATATTCAGGCAGATGATTTTAATTTCCCCGGCCATACAGACTATTTGGCAAAAGAATTGGAAGGGGAGAGTCTGATGTTTATGGTAACAGATAGTTTAAAAGTTGGATTGTTAACAGATCATGTGGCTGTAAAGGATGTGGCTCAATCTATTACCAAAAAGTTGATCCAGAATAAAGTTGGGATCATAGAGAAAAGTCTGAAGATGGATTTTGGAATCCGGAAACCAAAGATCGCTCTTCTGGGGATCAATCCACACAGCGGAGATAATGGGGTTATTGGCAAAGAAGATGATGAACTACTAAAACCTGCTATTAAGGAAATGGCCGCTGCAGGAAAACTCATTTTTGGGCCATATGCGGCCGATAGTTTTTTTGGTTCTGACAGTTTTCGGCAGTTCGATGCTATTTTAGCAGCCTATCATGACCAGGGTCTAATCCCCTTTAAAACCCTTTCCTTTGGGCAAGGCGTAAACTATACAGCGGGTTTGACTAAGGTTAGAACCTCCCCAGATCATGGAACAGCCTATGAGATAGCAGGCAAGGGAGTAGCAGATGCCGGCTCCTTTAAGGAAGCTGTCTTTATGGGGATAAAGATCTTTAAGAACAGGGAAGAGTACCTGGAGATCACCAAAAATCCCTTGAAGAAGCAAAAAGCAAGATCTTCGTAAATCCAGATTTTTTCACTGGATCTGTGGATGATAAGCCCGAAATAATTAGGAATTTGGTTTGCAATTGATAAAAATAAATTATCTTTGCACGCCTTAAACGATTGTAAAAGATGATGATGCCTAAGGAATTTAGCATTCCTTTTTCAGGATTAAAAGTAGGAGCGCATACGTTTGAGTACAAAATAGATAATAAGTTCTTTGAATCTTTTGAGTATCATGAGTTTAATGAAGCTGACATAGAAGTGCAGATTCAATTAAACAAAATGACTACAATGATGGAGTTAGACATGAGTGCCGAAGGCACAGTAAATGTCGCTTGCGATCTTACAAACGAACCTTTCGATCAGGGCATTTCAGCCTCTTTGGCATTGGTTGTAAAGTTTGGAGAGGAGTTCAATGATGAGGATGACGAAATACTGGTCATTCCACATGGAGAACATCAGATCAATATAGCACAATACATTTATGAGATGCTTGTTTTGGCTGTTCCGCTTAAACGTGTCCACCCTGGAGTGGAAGATGGAACCTTAGAGTCTGAGGCATTGCGCAAGCTTGAAGAATTGCAACCAAAAGAAACAAAGAAGAACAACGATAAGACAGATCCCAGATGGGATGCATTAAAAGATTTACTAACGGATAAATAAGTTTCAAAATGGCACATCCTAAAAGGAAGATTTCCAAAACCAGAAGAGACAAAAGAAGAACGCACTATAAAGCTGTGGCACCAACGCTTGCCAAAGACCCAACTACAGGTGAGATGCACTTGTATCACAGAGCTCACTGGCACGAAGGGAAACTTTATTACAGAGGCCAGATTCTGATAGACAAAACGGAAGAAGCAACAGCGTAAGTCCGGTTAAGATAGATAAGACTCCCGTCATAATAGATGGGAGTTTTTTTATGGAAAGATGTTTCAACCTCTAAAAACTTAGAAATTGAGCAAAAAGTCGCAAAAAATCACTACTTTTCACAACTTTTGGAGCATTTTTCAAGGTTTCCGCTTAAAAAACCGATGTTAGTATGTCAAAAATTTCAGCAGCGATCACAGCTGTGGGGGCTTACGTACCCGACTTCAGGTTGACCAATAAAGTTTTGGAAACCATGATGGATACCACTGATGAATGGATCACCACTCGCACCGGTATCAAAGAGAGAAGAATTCTTAAAGACAAGGATAAAGGCACCTCTTATTTGGCTATTAAAGCTGCGGAGGATCTCCTGCAAAAAGGAAATATTGACCCAAAAGAGATAGACCTTGTCTTATTAGGGACAGCCACACCAGATTTACCCGTTGCCTCAACTGCCGTTTACGTGGCCACAAAGATTGGAGCCGTAAATGCCTTTGCGTATGACCTTCAGGCTGCATGTTGTAATTTTCTGTATGGAATGTCTACTGCCGCTCGCTATATAGAATCCGGAAAATATAAGAAAGTACTTCTTATTGGAGCAGATAAAATGTCTTCTATTCTAGATTATACAGACAGGACCACATGCATCATTTTTGGAGATGGTGCAGGGGCCGTACTTTTTGAACCAAATACGGAGGGACTTGGGCTACAAGATGAATATCTTAGGTCTGATGGAACGGGGAGAGAGTTTCTTAAAATAGAAGCAGGAGGATCCCTGTTACCTGCAAGCGAGGAGACCGTTAAGAATAAACAACATTTTGTATACCAGGACGGGAAATCAGTTTTCAAATTTGCCGTAACCAATATGGCAGATGCAGCGGCACTGATCATGGAAAGGAATAACCTTACTCACGATGATGTACAATGGCTTGTTCCACACCAAGCTAATAAACGTATCATTGACGCTACTTCTAACAGAATGAACCTGGAACAATCAAAAGTAATGATGAACATCCAGCGGTATGGAAACACTACCTCTGCTACACTGCCACTTTTATTAAGTGACTATGAAAAGCAACTAAAAAAAGGAGACAATTTGGTATTTGCAGCCTTTGGCGGCGGATTTACCTGGGGCTCTATATATTTAAAATGGGCATATAACTAAGCAACAACTAATCAAAAACGAATTCCATGGATATTAAAGAGATTCAAAGCTTAATTAAGTTTGTGGCAAAATCGGGAGCCAGTGAAGTTAAACTGGAAACGGACGATATTAAGATCACAATTAGAACAGGGGCTGCTGGTTCTGGTGGGGAGACCACATATATTCAGCAAATACCCACCGCGGTTCCACAAGCTGCACCACCACAGGCCATGCCTGCGGCAGAAGCTCCTGCGGAAGCTGCAGCTACGAAAAAAGAAGAAGATTCCAATTTAGTGACCATCAAATCACCTATCATAGGAACTTTTTACAGAAAACCATCACCAGATAAACCCTCTTTTGTTGAAGTAGGTGATACCATTGGCGTAGGCGATGTTCTGTGTGTTATTGAAGCCATGAAACTATTCAACGATATAGAATCTGAAGTATCCGGGAAAATAGTAAAGGTATTGGTAGATGATTCTTCTCCGGTAGAGTTTGATCAGCCTTTATTCCTGGTAGATCCTTCCTAAGTAGAAAATAACATAGCCAGGATAATAGGTGTTGCCCTATTGAGCAGACGTATTCTTCATGGCCACGAAACGTAGGTAATTATGTTTAAAAAAATACTCATAGCGAATAGAGGTGAAATAGCCCTTAGAATTATTCGTACTTGTAAGGAAATGGGCATCAAAACGGTAGCCGTTTACTCCAAGGCCGATGAAGAAAGTCTCCATGTCCGCTTTGCGGATGAGGCCGTATGTATAGGACCTGCACCCAGCAGTGAATCCTATTTGAAGATCCCGAACATTATTGCGGCTGCTGAGATCACCAATGCTGATGGCATTCATCCCGGGTATGGATTTTTATCAGAGAACTCCAAATTTTCCAGGATCTGTGCAGAACACGACATAAAGTTTATAGGCGCCACTGGGGAACAGATAGACAGAATGGGAGACAAGGCAACAGCCAAAGAAACGATGAAAAAGGCCGGTGTACCAATTGTACCTGGGTCGGAAGGCTTGTTAAAGGACGTGCCAGATGCTTTAAAAACAGCTAAAAAGGTTGGCTACCCTGTTATGATAAAAGCCACCGCCGGTGGTGGAGGTAAAGGAATGCGTGCTGTCTGGAAAGAAGAGGATATGGAAGCCGCTTTTAACAGCGCTGTTAAAGAAGCCACCGCTGCCTTTGGTAACGGGGGTATGTACATGGAAAAGCTAATTGAGGAACCAAGACATATTGAGATACAAGTAGTTGGTGATCAATATGGAAAGGCTTGCCATCTTTCGGAACGCGATTGTTCTATCCAAAGAAGACATCAGAAACTAACAGAAGAAACCCCTTCTCCTTTTATGACAGATAAGTTGAGGGACGATATGGGGAAGGCAGCGATAAAAGCCGCAGAATATATAAAATATGAGGGCGCCGGAACCATAGAATTTCTAGTGGACAAACACAGAAAATTTTATTTTATGGAAATGAATACCCGGATCCAGGTAGAGCACCCTATTACCGAACAGGTGGTAGATTACGACCTGATCAGGGAACAGATTCTTGTGGCAGGTGGAGTTCCTATTTCTGGTAAGAATTATTATCCCAAATTACATGCTATAGAATGTAGGATAAATGCTGAAGATCCATATCATGGATTTAGACCATCTCCCGGTAAGATCACTACATTGCACACCCCGGGTGGACACGGAATTAGATTGGATACACATGTATATAGTGGATATACCATTCCTCCCAACTATGATTCAATGATAGCCAAGCTTATTACGACGGCGCAAACCAGAGAAGAGGCCATCAATAAAATGAAAAGGGCCCTGGATGAGTTTGTCATAGAAGGGATCAAAACAACTATTCCATTTCACAGGCAACTGATGGACCATCCGGATTATTTGGCGGGAAACTACACAACCAAATTTATGGAAGATTTTAAAATGGATCCGGAACCGGAAAATAAATAACATACACTCCGGCTTTGTCCGGAGTTTTTTTATTCCTTATGGATCTAAGCTACTGGGAATACAATACATGGTTTCACAATGTGGACTTTACCATAATTGGCAGTGGTATTGTAGGTCTGTCTTGTGCGCTTGCACTTCGTAAAAAATACCCAGAGGCAAAGATATTGTTGCTAGAAAAGGGCATCTTACCACAGGGAGCCAGTACTAAAAATGCCGGCTTTGCCTGTTTTGGCAGTATCTCCGAGATTCTGGAAGATCTGGAACATCATAGTGCTGAGGAAGTTCTGCAATTGGTACAAAAACGTTGGGATGGTATTGAATTACTTAGATCTACCCTTGGAGATAAGGCAATGGATTACCAAAGAAGGGGAGGACATGAACTTTTCTTTGAGCAGGACCGGAAACTCTTTGAAAATTGCATGGAGCACTTGGATGAGGTAAATGCCTTATTAAAGCCCGTCTTTGGAGAAACTGCTTTCCGTACACAAGCTAATAATTTTGGATTTAAGAAAATTATTGACACCTATATTACAAATCCTTTTGAAGCCCAGATCAATACCGGATCCATGATGGAGGCATTATTGTCAAAAGTAAGCGCAGCCGGGATACAGATCCTTAATGGGATAGAGGTGAAATCATATTTAGAGGATAATGCCGGCATTACCATTAGGACGCCCCACTTTGATTTTAGATCTGATAAACTTTTGGTAGCTACCAATGGTTTTGCAGCCAAATGGCTGAGCGAAGATATTGTACCCGCCAGAGCACAGGTATTGATCACCAAACCTATTAAGGGATTGAAAATTGAAGGGACCTTTCACCTGGATAAGGGCTACTATTATTTTAGGAATGTACAGGATCGTATCTTATTTGGAGGGGCTCGCAATATAGATTTTAAGTCGGAAGAAACAGATTCATTTGGGCTTACCTCAAAGATCCAGAACAAACTGGAGGAAGTATTGCGCAACACTATTTTACCCAATACGCCATTTGAGATAGATCAGCGTTGGAGCGGCATCATGGGAATGGGCTCTCAGAAAAGACCTATTGTTAGAAGCATATCAGACAGAACAGCTTTTGGGGTGCGACTTGGAGGAATGGGAATTGCTATCGGCAGCCATGTAGGCAAAGAATTGGCCAATATTGCATAGTAACTGCTCGTTCTAAGGATTTCCATAAGGAGGGATCCACAGAAATTATGTATTTTTCCTTTTCATCCCCAAGGTAAGGATTGGAAGCAGGTCAAATGGAAATTATTTATTTACTAGTTGCGGTGCTATTCATAGTGGTTTTAACCACCAGGTTAAAGGTACATCCTTTTCTTGCTCTTTTGATCATCTCCATTGCCTATGGCATATTTGCGGGCATGCCTTTTCAGGATATTACCAAAGCGATCAATGACGGTTTTGGAGGCACCCTGGGCAAAATAGGATTGATCATTGTTTTAGGAGTCATAATTGGGGCCTTTCTGGAGCACACAGGCGGAGCTCAAACCATTGCAAAAAGCGTCCTGCGACTCATTGGAAAAAAGCGCATACCACTGGCTATGGGACTCATTGGATACATTGTTTCCATTCCTGTATTTGCAGATAGTGGTTTTATGCTCTTACATCCTTTAAGTAAGGGACTAAGTAGAAAAGCAAAGATTTCACTGGCGGGTGCCGCTATTGCCCTTGGTTTAGGCCTTATGGCCTCTCATACCATGGTACCTCCTACTCCCGGGCCTATTGCTGCTGCCGGCATCCTGGAGGCTAACATAGGATTGGTTATTGCTTTTGGTATCCCGGTTAGTTTACTAGCGCTTGCTGCCGCGGTGATCTTTGCAACTAAATTTGCTGCTAAAACCTATATTGATCCGGATCAGGGAGACGACCTTATTAATGAAAAGATAGCAGAGGCAAACGAAGAACCAGGAATTGTGAGATCTTCTATTCCTATAGTGATCCCTATTGTCCTAATTGTACTTAAATCTGTTTTCATTAAGGGAGATACTGCCATGCCAGGCTTCTTACAAAACCTGATTACCTTCCTTGGAGATCCTGTTATAGCGCTCCTTATTGGTGTGTTCCTCTGCTTGTTGTTACCAAAGAAACTACACTTTGAAATGCTATCATCTTCCGGATGGGTAGGAAATGCTATTAAAGATGCCGCTTCTATTCTTATGATCACGGGAGCGGGAGGTATTTTTGGAACTGTGTTGCAGATGTCTGGGATTGCCGAAGTTCTTGGAAACTCATTGAAAGATCTCAATATTGGTATTTTTCTACCATTTCTGTTGGCAGCAGCTTTAAAAACGGCACAGGGTTCCTCCACAGTGGCACTTGTTACCACAGCGTCTATTTTGGCTCCTATGATGACATCACTCGGATATGAATCGGAAATACAAAAAGCGTTGGTAGTTGTATCTATAGGAGCAGGTTCGGCCATGATCTCGCATGCCAACGACAGCTTTTTTTGGGTGGTAACCCAGATGAGCGGAATGAATGTAAAAACAGGCTACAAATTATTTGGATTGGGAACCGTGGTGTTGGGAACAACAGCGGTTATAGCAGTATTTATTGCTTCTTTGCTATTTGGCTAAGGGAGATCTACTCTCAGACGTTTATTAATGGTTTCAATAGAAATGTTAAGGTAAACTTTGGAGTCTATTTTCAGTTCCTTTTCAGAGTGAAAGAACACCGTGCCGTCCTCAGATTCTCCTTCAACCAAAAAATAGCCTCCCATGGGGAATAACTTCTTTACTTTGGTCTTAAGTCCGGTAGAGTTGGCAACTTTGAACTCATGGGCATATACTATAATGTTTCTCTTTGTATCTGCGTAGGATTTCAAAAGAGTAATAGGTAAAATAGTAGCTTCCCCAAAAAGACTGGCAACATAAAAATTAGGAGGGGATTCGTATATTCTCCTCGTTGGTCCCTCTATAAGGATCTCTCTGTCTTTTAATACAAGCATCCGATCTGCGAAGGGAAGTACATCCATCTGATCATGGGTGGCTGTTAGACAGGTTATTTTTTCTTCCTTCAGGTATTTGAACAGATTTCTTCGTAAACTATTCTTGCGAAAATTGTCAATATGGCTAAAGGGTTCATCTAATAACAAGACATCAGGTTTTTGAGCCAGAACCCTGGCAAGAGCTACTCTTTGTTGTTGCCCTCCACTAAGATTCTTCACTTTGGTGTGAGCAACGGAAGACATTTCTATCATTTCCAACAGCTCTTCTGTCCTTGCTTTCATTTCCTCAGGATAGAATACTGAAAGATGTTCACTGATGTTTTCAGACACTGTTGTAAAAGGCATCAGATCTAGCTCCTGAGACAAGTATTTCATATAAGATTCGCCTGGGACTAAGGTATATAACGGACCTTTTACCTCTTCTTTTCCCCACAAGATTTTTCCTTCTCCTGGGCTGAGCAGACCATAAATAAGCTTTAATAAGGTACTTTTCCCACATCCACTTTCACCCATAACAGCAACGTGTTCTCCTTTATTGACCTCAAAGGAGAGGCCTTCTAGGACATTAGACACATCATAAGCAAATGAAAGCTTATCTACTTGCAACATATGGATTGATCTTCTGTTATAAAATGCAAAAAAATCCGTCTCTAAGAAACGGATTTCGCTTTGCTTTATTGAAAATTAGTCTTTAAATTCTTTCAGCACCGCTTGGTTGGGTAATTCTTCATATCCCATATTGTAGAAGGTAAATGCAAAAATATCTGCATACAGTTCTATGGTTTTACTAATTGGGGTTCCGGCTCCGTGACCTGCATTTGTTTCAATACGAATTAGCGTTGGGTCAGCACCGGTTTGTTTCTCTTGCAATGCTGCCGCAAATTTAAAACTATGAGCGGGCACTACCCTATCGTCATGATCACCGGTAGTTACAAGGGTGGCTGGGTATGAAACGCCTTCTTTTATATTATGCACAGGAGAATAGGCTTTTAGATATTCAAACATTTCCTTACTGTCTTCTGCCGTACCATAGTCATACGCCCAACCTGCTCCGGCGGTAAAAGTGTGGTACCTAAGCATATCCATTACACCAACTGCCGGTAAGGCAACCTTCATAAGTTCGGGACGCTGTGTCATAGCAGCTCCAACCAACAATCCACCATTAGATCCGCCACGGATAGCCAAATATTCTGAAGCGGTGTAATTTTCTGAAATTAAAAATTCTGCAGCCGCAATAAAATCATCAAAGACATTCTGTTTTTGAAGTTTTGTACCGGCGTCGTGCCATTTTTTCCCATACTCTCCGCCTCCTCTCAAATTTGGGACGGCATAAACCCCGCCCTGTTCCATCCATATTGCATTTAGAATGCTGAAAGAAGGTGTTAGACTGATATTAAATCCGCCATACCCGTATAGAATGGTAGGATTCTTTCCATTAAGAGCGAGACCTTTCTTATACGTAATGATCATTGGAACTTTGGTGCCATCCTTAGAATTGTAGAAAACCTGTTTGGATTCGTATGCATTAGGATCGAAGTCGATGTCAGGCTTCCAATAGCTGCTGTATTCACCGGTTACCGGATCTAGCTTATAGATGGAACTGGGAGTGTTGTAATTGGTAAAGGAGAAATAAAGGTCCTCAGCATCTAGTTTACCCCTAAATCCCCCCGCACTTCCAATCCCGGGAAGGTTTACGTCACGAATTAGCTTTCCATCATAGTCATACTGAAGCACTTTGGAGATAGCATCTACCATATATTCGGCAAAAATATAACCCCCTCCGGTACTTGTGCTGAGTACATTCTCTGTTTCTGGGATGAAATCTTTCCAATTTTCAGGACCCGGTTGTAAGGCATTAACGGTGACCACCTTTTTGTTTGGGGCATCTCTGTTGGTTTGAATATATAGGATTTCACCTTTATTGTCTATTACATTACTATCAGAATCAGTATCGTTCAGAATGGTAATAAAGAGACCATTAGGATCTGTAAGGTCTCGTATTAAGAGTTTATTTCCGGAGGTAGTAGTTGCGGGATATAAAACAAGATAGTGTTCATCTTCCGTGACGCTGGCAGAGATATACCGGTGTTTTTCATCTGGAGAACCTCCATATATAAGTTGGTCTTCGGCCTGGTCTTCTCCCAGGGTGTGATAATATACTTTATGCTGATCTGTTTTGGCGGAAAGTTCACTGCCTTTTGGCTTATCATAACTTGAGTAATAAAAGCCCTCATTACCCTTCCACGCAATTCCACTGAACTTTATATCGGATAAGGTATCCTCTATGATCTCCATAGATGCTGCGTTCAAGACAATGGCCTTTCGCCAATCACTACCACCTTCAGAGATGAGATAAGCTGCAAGTGAACCGTCCTTGCTAAAACTTAGTCCGGCCAGGGAAGTGGTGCCATCTTTAGAAAATGTATTGGGATCTAGGAAGATCTCTTCCTCACCACCTTCTTTTTTTCTGTAGACCACGCTTTGATTTTGTAAACCATCATTTTTATAGTAGTATGTATACGCTCCTTCCTTGAAAGGGGCACTTACTTTTTCATAGTTCCATAATTTTTCCATCCGGTTTTTCAGATCTTTCCTGAAGGGGATTTGCTCCAAATAACCGAAAGTAACTTTGTTTTGTTCGGTAACCCATGCTTCTGTTTGAGCACTGCGGTCATCCTCGAGCCAGCGAAATGGATCCGGTACTTCTGTGTCAAAATAAGTATCTATGGTATCTACATGAGCAGTAACAGGATAGTTCACGGTTATAGGTTCTGAGGTTGATTCTTTTTTACAGGCCAGAATGGCTAGACAAACAATAAGGGCAATGGCAGTATTTTTCATGTACGTTGCTATTTTAGTAGCCCTAAAAATACCTTAAAATATTCTGGTTAAAAAAGATCAATACCCTTTTTAACAGAGTTTTTGCCCTGCTTTTTCAGACTAGAGTATTTTGTATCAGATACTCGGCAATTTGCACGGCATTGGTGGCAGCACCTTTTCTTAAATTATCCGCTACTATCCACATGTTCAAGGCATTAGACTCCGATTCATCGCGGCGTATCCTTCCCACAAAGACCTCATCCTTATCATGAGCATAGAGGGGCATGGGGTAGGTGTTGGTGTCCGGATTGTCCTGTACCACTACACCTGGTGTGTCTCGCAAGAGTTGCCGCACAGCTTCCAGGGTAAATTCGTTCTCAAAGGTCACATTAACAGATTCAGAATGTCCCCCTGCAGTAGGAATACGCACCGCGGTGGCGGTAATGGCGAAACTGTTGTCGTCCAGTATCTTTTGAGGTTCTTTTGCTAGTTTCATCTCCTCCTTTGTGTAACCGTTCTCCAGGAAAACGTCGCAATGCGGTAATGCGTTTCTATGGATAGGGTATGGATAAGCCATTTCTGTTTTGGCGCCCACCATTTCATTTTCCATTTGTTGGACGGCCTTTACCCCTGTACCACTCACGGATTGATAGGTAGAAACTATGACTCGCTTCATGGCATAGGACTTATGAAGGGGCGCCAGCACCATAACCAATTGTATGGTGGAGCAGTTGGGATTTGCGATGATCTTATCGTCTTTACTTAGTACGTGCGCATTTATCTCCGGCACCACTAATTTGATCTTAGGGTCCATTCTCCAGGCCGATGAATTATCGATCACGGTAGTACCCACTTCAGCAAATTTGGGAGCCCACTCTAAAGAAGTGTCGCCTCCTGCAGAAAATATGGCAATATCTGGTTTGGCATCTAAGGCTTCCTTAAGTCCAATAACCGTATAGGAATGCTCCTGAAAATGAAGGACCTTCCCTACAGACCTTTCTGAGGCAACCAACAATAGCTCAGTAACAGGAAAACTACGTTCCGCCAATACTTTGAGCATTACCTCACCTACCATTCCTGTAGCGCCTACAACCGCAAGTTTCATATCGATGTACTTTATGTTGCCAAAGGTAATTGAATGGGAATAATGCCGCAAACTCTGATCAAAGTGTTATAAAAATATAACAACTTGTTAATTTTATAACAAAAAGAACCCCTTGTTTTGTATCCAGACTAAACAAGGGGTTTTAATTAACAGGTAGTGTAGCGGTTTTCCTGACTGTGCAGGAAACTAC
>JAHEHU010000001.1:0-78202 GCA_024639765.1 Eudoraea sp. | reverse complement strand
TTATTTATAAACACGTTTTACACGAGATGAGATCCCAGTAATGAGCTCATAAGAGATCGTATTTGCATAGGCAGCAAAGACCTCTGCTGTTTGTTCATTTCCAAAAATGGTAACCTCGTCGCCTTCCCGGCAATCAATATCCGTAACATCTACCATTAGCATATCCATACACACATTCCCAATGATAGGCGCCTTTTTGCCATGAATGATTACGAAAGCTTTTTCGTTTCCGTACTGTCTGCCAATTCCATCCGCATGTCCAAGTGGCAGAGTAGCCGTGGTCTTGAATCCCGGTGAACGGAAGGCCCTGTTGTAGCCAACACTTTCATTTGGTTCAATTTTGTGCAATTGTGAAATGATGGTTCTTAAGGAAACTACGGGTTTTAATAAAGGATCAATAGCCGCATCGTTTCCATAACCATACAATCCAATACCACTGCGAACCATATTCCATTGAGCCTCGGGGTAATTTAAGATCCCGGAGGTGTTTAACAGGTGTTTTATAGGGATAGGCCCTAGAGTTGCTTCAGCATTATTTACGATCTTCTCAAAAGCCTTAATTTGACGAGAGGTAAATTCTTTTTCAGTTGCATCTTCTGATGCTGCTAAATGCGAAAGAATTCCTTTGATCTTGATGGAATTAGTACCTTTCATTTGTTCTGCGATATAGTCAAGATCACTCTCCCAGAAGCCAAGCCTGTTTAATCCTGTGTTAAATTTTAAGTGAATAGGATAGTCTTTTAAGGTAGATTTCTTTGCGGTTTGGTGAAAGGCCTTTAAAATTTTGGGGCTATAAATACTTGGCTCCAGATGATGCGCTATGAGCAGATCAAAATTAGTTGCTTGAGGATGTAAAACAAGAATAGGTACCTTTATGCCGGCAATACGCAACTGAACACCTTCTGTCACATAGGCTACTGCAAGGGCATCGATCCCTAATGAGACTAATTTTTTTGCAATGATCAGTGGATCGCTCCCATAACCGTGGGCCTTAACAACTCCCATTAGTTTAGTTGTGGGCCTTAGTTTGGAACGAAGGAAATGGTAGTTATGCTCCAGGGCGCTTAGATCAATTTCGAGAACTGTCTCTTTCAACTTAGGCATAGAAATGTTTTAAACCCCGAATACTCCCTCATTGTACTGAGCATATATTTTTATTTCTTCTTTGTTTTTGGATATTTTTTAGAGGGTGTAGTTTGAACTACTTCTTCTGCCTTTACATCCATCATGCTTACTTTTTCTTTTAACATGGCCTTATAAAAAGCAGCCCTGCTCAATGGTTCATATTCTTCTGTTTCACCCAATAAGACTAGATTGTCATTATCAGATTTTCTGAAGCTGTAGTTCGCCAAATTTCCTGTACGGGTGCATACGGCATGTACCTTGGTAACGTACTCTGCAGTAGCCATCAACGCCGGCATAGGGCCAAAAGGATTCCCTTTAAAATCCATGTCGAGACCGGCCACCACTACTCTTACTCCCTTGTTAGCCAGTTCATTGCAAACGTTTACTATCTCATCATCAAAGAATTGTGCTTCATCTATTCCCACCACATCACAGTCATCTGCCAAAAGTCTTATATTGGCTGCCGCAGGGACCGGTGTGGATCTGATCTCATTTTCATCATGTGAAACAACACGTTCATCATGATATCTTGTATCTAGAATAGGTTTAAAGATCTCTACTTTTTGTTTTGCAAATTTCGCACGTTTTAATCTGCGGATTAACTCCTCTGTTTTGCCTGAAAACATGGACCCGCTGATCACTTCTATCCACCCAAATTGTTCTTTATGATTAACAGTGTTTTCGAGAAACATTTTGTAATTTTAGACGAAATATATCATTTCCTCCGTTAGAAATATAGATATATAAAAGTATTAAAAAAGATAGACCTTTACAGGCAGAAAAATAAAAAGAAATGAAGCGTAAATTGAAAGAGGAATTGGTGAAGTTGTCTACGGATATCATCACTTCTCATGACATGGCAGATATTCCTGAGTTGTATGAGGCGGCTAAGACATTATATGAGAAATTGGCGGTCCTGAAATTTATTGAGGAGAAATTGAAAGATGTGGAGATTGACGTATCCAAGAATGTGATAGCCGCGAAATTCGAAAAAATGGCTAGTGCCGTTATGGATGGCAATAAAACCGTTCCAGAGAGCAACCCTCACGAGGAAGACATTATGACTCCCGGAATAGACACCATTAAACATATGGTCTCTGAAATGCCAAAGGATGCCAATATTGAGCAACTTTTTGCAGAATTTGTCGCAAAGACTGAGGTCATGAAAAATGACATGAAAGATGTTACCCCGGATGAGGAAACACTTTCAAAAAATAGCAAAGGCAAATCTGTGAATGATTCACATAATGCAAAGGAAATGGTAGTTGGCCTAAATGACCGGCTGGCGTTTGTAAAGCATCTCTTCAATGATAGCACCGAAGAATTTAACCGGGTTTTATCTCAGTTAAATACTATTGAGAGTCAGGATCGTTCCACAGCCTTTATTGAAAACATGGTAAAACCGGAATACAATAATTGGAAAGGGAAAGAGGAGTACGCAGCCCGATTCATGGCCTTGGTTGATCGTCGTTTTTCATAAGACAGAAGATATCAAAGAAATAACAGCCGAAAGTTAAATATCTTGCTTTCGGCTTTTTATTTTTAACAAATAGCAAATAGTTCATGGGAAGATTATATCTGGTACCCACTCCAATTGGAAATTTGGAAGACATCACCCTTAGAGCCATTAAAGTGCTTCAAGAGGCAGATCTTATCCTGGCCGAAGATACCCGAACCAGCGGAAAATTATTGAAGCATTATGAGATAGGTACCCCCATGCAGTCGCATCATATGCATAACGAACACAAGATCGTTGGTAAAATAGTGGACAGATTGAAAGGAGGAGATACTATTGCCCTCATATCAGATGCAGGAACTCCGGGGATTTCTGATCCTGGCTTTCTGCTTACCCGGGCTTGTATTGAAGAAGGGATATCTGTAGAATGCCTGCCCGGCGCCACAGCCCTTATCCCTGCTTTGGTAAATAGCGGCCTCCCTGCAGATCGCTTTGTTTTCGAAGGCTTTCTCCCTATAAAGAAAGGAAGGCAGACAAAATTAACGCAATTGGCTGAGGAAACCCGCACCATGATCTTCTATGAATCGCCACACAAACTACTTAAAACCCTGGAACAGTTCATGACCTATTTTGGGCCAGACAGACCGGCGGCAGTGTCCAGGGAACTTACTAAATTATATGAGGAGACCATACGCGGTACCTTATCTGAAGTACTGTCATATTACAGAACCCACCCTGTGAAGGGTGAATTTGTACTTGTGGTAGGAGGGAAGAAATAGTTGCCTTTGCTGTGGTTAAAAGTTGTATTTTTTCCGAATGATCTTCCCATGGGGTATTGCTCTTTTTACGGTGATAGTGGTCTATTTCCTGGATCGCTGGGAAAATAGATATATCAAATCATTATTTGACTGGGTCCCTGCCATTCTTTTGGCATATATAATTCCTGCAATAATTTCACAGTTGGCCAAGGTGGATTATTCTCAGGCACCCATCCATGATTTTAGCCGTGAGTATTTTATCCCCCTGGCCATCGTTGCCGTCATGAGCAGTTTGTCATTGGGACAACTCAGGTCCATAGGATGGAAGCCCATTTTACTTTTTGTAAGTGGCTCGGTCTTCATTGCCATTTTCCCATTCTTCCTGGCAATGACATTTCTGGAAACCGAATTTATTTCTGGGACCCTCATTTCAGAAGGATATTGGAAGGGCATTCCTCCAATTGTAGGCAGTTGGATTGGCGGAAGTACAAGTCAGTTGGTACTAAAAGAATTGGTGAATTGCCCGGAAGACATATTCTTATCTGTGCTGGTCATGGACAACATTCTTGTTAATATATGGACCATCCTGATGTTCCAAAGTATAAAAGGGAGTAATACCCTGAACAAAATCTTCCAGATAACAGATCTGGGGATCCCTGAAAGTTTGCGTTTTAGTCATACAAAATCGCTGTCTCCCTGGCTCGTGATCCTTGTGCTCATTGCATCGGTTTTGCTGATGAATGAGGTATTAGAAAGCTTTATAGCCAAGGTCATTATACTTTCTTTTATAGGGTTGGCGATCAGCAACCTATGGCCACAATGGAATTTTACCTTTGCTTTAAAATTTGGTGCTGTTCTTATTCTGATCGTGATGGCTGTGCTGGGATTAAAGTTACAGTTTGCCACTCTTGGCTTTAATACTTCTTTTTTGTTATTCCTGGTTGTATGGCTCGTTGGGCATTTTGTTTTTATGACGATCATAGCGAAAGTATTGAACATAAATATGGCCTGGGTCCCCATTGCGAGTATGGCCAATGTGGGCGGTATTGCCACCGCACCTGCGGTAACAGCGGCCTATGAAAAGAAATGGATGCCGCACGCCGTGGTACTGGCTATTCTAAGTATGGCAACCGGCACCTTCTGGGGAATGCTCACTATTTTTTTGCTAGAGCACTTTCTGCTTGTTTAAACTAAATATCACTAAATGTGTTTTCCTTTTACCCATCCATGTTTTCCAAGGTATTGCTCCCCGCTTTCCACGGCGCCCTGTTCTATGGAGGTTCCCATAGAATCGTTCCACCGGTTCAGGTAACCAAAAAGGGAGATCACCCCCAGCATCTCTACGATCTCGCCCTCATTCCAATAGGCGTATAGGTCTGTTTTAATGTTCTCATCAACCGCATTGGGCACTTGGGAGGCAGCCAATGAGAAATTGAGGGCAGCGCGTTCTGCCTCAGAAAAGGCGGGGTGGGTTCTGTATTCCCAAATATTATCTAATTGCTCCTGCTCCGCTCCATAACGTTCAGCGGCCCTTATAGCATGGGCCTGGCAATACCTGCAACCGGTAGCATTACTACTTACCCAGGCGATCATTCTCTTTAAGGCCGAAGTAACCCTTCCTTTGTTTTCCATGACAGCTTTATTCAAATTAATAAAGGCCTTGGAAATTGCTGGTCTGTGTTGCATGGTAAGGATAGAATTAGGACAGAACCCAAGGGTTTCATTAAAAAATGCGGCTAATTCTTGAGTTTCAGAATCGTGTTCAGGTGAAAGCGGATTGACCAGTGGCATAGGATCTTTTTTGTAGTTATTGTTGTAATTTTGAAGTAACAAGAAACAAAAAAAAACAGTATGACAAATCATATCACTACCAAATGGATGGGCAATATGGCCTTTGAGAGCAATAATCCGTCTGGCCACGAACTACTTATGGATGCAGGCGCAGAGGATGGCGGTGAAGGAAAGGGACTAAGGCCAAAAGCGTTGATGTTATCTGCCCTGGCAGGCTGTTCTGGTTTGGATGTGGCCTCCCTTATAAAGAAAATGAAGCTACAGGTAGCTAAATTCCATATCGAGACCATTGCAGAGCTGACAGAAGAACATCCAAAATACTATCATGAAGTGAAGGTGGAGTACCATTTTTACGGAACTGATCTGGATGAGAAAAAACTTCAGCGCGCTGTAGATTTGTCCGTAGAAAAGTACTGCGGGGTAATGGAAATGTTTCGAAAATTTGCTACTGTCTCTACGCAGACTATTTTCCATAAGAGATAATTCAGCATGGTCAGAATGCACCGTAATTTTCAACAATGAAGTGTGCTCTGCATTGCAAATGCACATTCCTATAGTACCTTATGAGCTGCAATGAAATATCAGAAATGCGCTGGACATTAAAACCCAAACCTGAAGAAGATGCTATCAAGAAATTATGTGAGGCATTAAAAGTAAGTCCGCTGGTGGCAGTTCTTTTATTGCAAAGAGGGGTAAGCACCTACGAAGAAGCACTTCATTTTTTCAGACCTGAACTTGAAGACCTTCATGATCCCTTTTTGATGAAGGATATGGACAAAGCAGTGGACCGTATAGAACAGGCAATTAATGAGGAACAGAACATATTGGTCTATGGGGATTATGATGTGGATGGTACCACGGCAGTGGCACTGTTATCTTCTTATCTACTGTCAACATATCCGAAGGTTGCCACCTATATTCCAGATCGGTATACAGAAGGATATGGCATTTCCTATGCCGGGATCGATTTTGCAGACGATAATGAGATAGACCTTATCATTGCCCTGGATTGTGGTATTAAAGCCATTGAGAAAGTGGCTTATGCAAAGGAGAAGGGGATCGATTTTATTATTTGCGATCATCACAGACCTGGGGAACAATTGCCCGAGGCAGTAGCGGTTCTGGATCCGAAACGGGAAGATTGCACCTATCCTTATGATGAATTATGTGGTTGTGGGATTGGGTTTAAATTAATTCAGGCCATGGAAGTTCGTAAAGATAGATCTATAGATGGTCTGATCCCGTATCTAGATCTCGTGGCCACGGCCATTGCGGCAGACATTGTTCCAATGACCGGGGAGAACAGGGTTTTGGCATATTATGGCCTCAAGGTCATCAATTCTTCACCAAGACCCGGATTTAAAGCCATCCTGAATGTATTGAAAAAAACGGCATTGACCATCACCGATGTGGTCTTTGTAATTGCTCCACGGATCAATGCTGCCGGAAGAATGGAGCATGGAAGGTATGCTGTTTCACTTCTTACAGAGACCAATCTGAGTAAAGCAAAAGAAATGGCTGGGGAAATAGAGGTCTTTAATACGGACCGCCGTGGATTAGATCAGGAGATAACGGCTGAGGCACTGACGCAGATCAAGGAAAATAAGGAAGAAGAAAGATTTACTTCTGTCGTTTACAAGGAGTCATGGCATAAAGGAGTCATAGGAATAGTTGCTTCACGCCTTACGGAAACCTATTACAGACCCACTCTGGTGTTTACTAAGAGTGGGGATAAATTAGCAGCTTCGGCACGTTCCGTGCGGGGTTTTGACGTATATAACGCTCTCGAGTTGTGTCAGGATCACCTCGAACAATTTGGAGGTCACAAATATGCCGCAGGGTTGACACTACTGGAGGATCAATACAAAGAATTTAAAGCACAATTTGAACAGGTTGTGGCAGACACCATAGATCCAATGCTATTAACGCCAGAGATTATGGTAGATGCAGAGATCGCCTTATCCGAAATAACTCCGAAATTGATGCGAATCCTCAGCCAGTTTGCTCCCTTTGGACCCGGGAACATGAAGCCCGTATTTTTATCGCATCACCTCCGGGATTCTGGCTATGCCAAAGGAGTGGGAGAAGAGAACAGGCATTTAAAACTTGCCGTAAAACAGCATACCCCCAACCCTATAGGAGCTATCGGTTTTGGCCTGGGCGATAAATTGGATGTGGTAGCAAACCAGCGCGAATTCAGTGCGGTCTATACCCTGGAGGAAAACGTCTGGAATGGCACTGTAAATTTACAATTGAAACTCAAGGATCTCAGAGGGTCCTAAGGAGTATAACGCTCGAGCTTAAGGGTGGTCTCGTTTAGAACCCCATAGGTATAATGGTTTATCCAATCGCCCAAATTGATATAAGTAGAATTCTCATTTAATGCTATTTCCATGGGTAAATGACGATGGCCGAACACAAAAAAATCGTAATGTTCCTGAGACAATTTTCGTTTGGCATACTGAACCAGCCATTCATTTTCCTCACCCAGGAATTCCTGGTCCTCTTCCCCAGAGATCAATTTATTTTTGACCGAAAAATATTGAGCCATCCGTACACCCCAATCCGGATGTAACCATCGAAAAATCCATTTGGCAACCGGGTTGGTGAATACCTTTTTCATTCTCTTATATCCCTTGTCATGAGGTCCCAACCCATCACCGTGTCCAATAAAAAAGCGTTTTGAATTGATCTCAAATTGTTGCGGATGGTGAAATACAGGGATTCCCAGTTCTTCCTGGAAGTATCCGCTCATCCATAGGTCGTGGTTGCCTGCAAAAAAATAAACGGGAATACCGCTATCGGTGATCTCAGCCAGCGTGCCAAGGGTGCGAACAAATCCTTTAGGAACCACGGTCTTATACTCAAACCAAAAATCAAAAAGGTCGCCTAAAAGAAAGATAGCCGCAGCATCTTTTTTTACATGCCTTAGCCAGGAGACGAAAATTTGTTCCCTTTCAGCACTTTTTTCTCTGGTGGGAGCCCCCAAATGATTATCACTGGCAAAATAGATCTTCTTTCCTGTAGGTACTAGAATTTGCTTCATTGAGTATAAAGATAGAAAAAACGACTAGGGGTTTACCTATTGTCTTCAGAGAACCACTCTGCATATGCCGTATCTGTTTCCCTGAGTTTTATAGAATGCAGTTGAATATTTTTTGGCAGTCTGGCTTTGATCTTATCTGCAAAATGGAGGACCATATTTTCACTGGTAGGCTGATAATCGGCGAGAATAACTTTGTGCCCCCTGCTTTCCAACTCTCTGGCCAACTCCAGGTGTGGCGTATTTTTATTAAATACGGTAGCATGATCAAAGAGATCAACTACTTCTTCTTTTACTATTTTTTTCAGATCCCCAAAATCGATCACCATTCCTAATTTTACGGCATCTTTTTCGAATACGGGAATTCCTATGACTGTAACGGCCAGCTTATAACTATGCCCATGTACATTTTTGCATTTTCCGTCGTAACCATATAAGGCGTGGCCTGTTTCAAAACTAAACTCCTTGGTTACTCGTATCTTGCTCATTTAGTATTTCCTTAAAAGACAAAGGTAGGAATTCTTTAAAAGGAAGGACTTTTAAAATAAACATGATTCTTCAATTCTAAGTAGAGCAGATTCATTTATTTTGGTTTTTTCAGCCCAAAGAGTGGCCTTATGAGCTTCCACCTTCTTATAAGTAGTTCATAGATGACCCATGAACCCCCAAAAGTAGCGATCGTGAGGATCACAAATTTTGGAAAAAGCCCCCAGGAAAGGTCCACAAGAAAATAAGCTGCAATGATGGTAACAGTCTGATGCAATATGTAGAAGGGGTATACAGCCTCATTGGAGTACGCCAGTGCTTTACTTTCCTTATTCAGATATCTTGCAGCATATCCAAAAAGGGCAAGGATCCACGCCCAAAGGTTAAAGACTTTTAGCGAAGCCTCTACAAAATGCTCCCAAACAGAATCTTCAAACGTCAATATCAAGGCAAGGAATAGTGTAAATCCAACAATTCCGCACATTAAATAAAATCTCCGATGTTCGGTTACTGTTTTCCAGAACTGATCTTTAACGGAGATCAGCAGGAATCCATAGAAAAATAAAGCAGCAAAATTTACGATGGCAAACCAATCATCTATCAGGGCATGTGTTACATTAAAAAATGGTTCAAGCATGGATTCGAACAGAAAGAGAGGAAGTATGAACCAAAAAAGGCCATACTTATGTTCAACTTTTCTTTTTATCCATAGAAGGAAACCATTTTCCGGATGTTTCCGTAGGTAAAGGAACATAGGAAGAAGGACCAGGGAAAAAAGCAAGAGATAGGGCAAGAACCAGAGGTGATGCCAGCTCATATTACCCTCAGGATAAACGCCAATAAAAGCTTTTGAAGGCCAAAAATCAAAGTAGGGTCCAATAAATTGCCCGTTCACAATTCGTTCTATATAGACCTGTGGAGGTACTATCAGTATCATACCCACAACAAGAGGAAGGAATAACCTTTTAATGCGTTCCATGCTGAATTGCAGCCCCGTTCTTTTGTTCAAGGCGTAATAGGTACCCATTCCGGAGATAACAAAAAGGATAGGCAGCCTCCATTGATTAAGAAACAACATCGGGTACCGCAGCCACGAATATTCCACATTATTTTTGATATGCCAGCCCCATGGAACAAAAAACATCCCTACATGGTAAAATATGAGTAGTCCGAAAACAATAACCCGTAACCAATCCAGATCGTATCGTCTCATAATTGTTTCTTTTTCACAAAGGTATCCTTAAACCAAATGCGGTGTGATCCTTTGTGCTGAATGACAAGGATTTGTGGTGAATGACAAGACGAGGTGTTATTGCTGCAACCTCGACTCAAATACGGAGATCATATTTCTTGAGACCGGGATAATACTATCTGTATGTTGAAGAGTAAGTTGGTACCCCTGCGCATTCCCTTTCACTTGTTCCAGAAAGGAAAGATTTACGATATATGAGCGATGTGTTCTTACGATCTGTTCTATGGTGCCCAATTGTTTTGAAAACTCCTTGATAGTGATCCTTTTTAATATCTGAATAAGATCATTTCCAGTATACATGAACAAAAGCACGTAATTCCCTTCTGCTTTGGCATATAGAAATTGGTCTATTACAAGATCGAATCTGTCCATTTGAACCTGTGTCTCAATGGGGACTGTTACAGCAGTTTTGGAAGTTTTGAAGACCCGCCGTGAGTGTTCAAGTAAATTTGCTTCTTTAATATAGCGGGCATTTAGACGGTTGAAATTCACAGATACAAGGAGGCCAACCAGAAGAATACCAACTAAAAATGTATTACTGACTTCTTCTCTTAAATATCCCCAGGACCAATTATTAGGATTGTCGAAAATCAGGTCTCTTATAAGGAACTGGCCTATACCAATAAGGAGAAGAAAGAAACTTAGAAAAATTAACTCCTTACCAATGGTCCAATGCTCATCAATCGAAGGTGAAAAATGGATATATGGATACATTAGAAGAAGAATCGCCATTGGCATTAAAGCATGAATGACACAGATCCAAAAATAATCCATCTTGTGTTCAGACGGATCTACATTAAAAGGTGTAAAAAAGTAGTTAAAAAATAAGGCCAGCAGAAAGATAATAGCACCAAAATACACAAGAGACCTCCCCCTGAAATAAAAGGGATAGGGGGTATTCAAAAAATTTATGATAGATATATTCACGGCCATTCTATCAATATAAATAGTATGATTTTATTTTTTAAAGCTCTTTAGTGCATTCTTGGTATGTGGTGACAGTGCAAGGCTGCCCGTGATAGAGGCTCTTTCCGTTAACAACTGGGCCCAATTGTCAGTTCCTTTCCATAGCACTTTTTTAAGTTCGCGAAGGGCATGTGGATTATACCTACCCAATTGGGAAGTAAAATGATCAATTTCTTTGTCCATCTCCTCTATGGTACTAAAGACTTTGGAGAATAGGCCTTTATCCTTTGCCCAATAGGCATTCTTCCATTCAGTGGGCGCCAATGACAATTCTGCCAAACCAGACACGCCTATTTTTCGTTCTACCGCAGGGGCAATTACAAGTGGGGCAATACCAATGGTCAGTTCTGAAAGTCGGACCGCGGCATCCTCGGCAGCAAATACATAGTCGCACGCTGCAATAAGCCCTACTCCCCCGCCAACGGCTTTACCCTGGACTCTTCCTATAATAGGCTGGGAGCAGCGCCTCATGGCATTAAGGACGTGGGCAAATCCACTGAAAAACTGTTTGCCTTCCTCTTCTGTAGAAACCGCCAATAGTTCTTTAAAAGAAGCCCCGGCGCAAAAAGGACCATCTCCTTCAGATCGCAGGACAATGAGGGAGACGTCTTCGTTTTGTGAAAGCTCATCAAGAGTGTTGGTAAGGCGTTGAAGCAATTCAGAAACAAAAGAATTACTGGCTGGATGGCCAAATTCTACAGATGCAACGGTATTTTGAATATTGGTATATAGACTACCATTTGTTCTGGAAGTTCCCATGTAACATAGATTTCCTCAAAATTACACCTTTTGCAATAGCGGACGAAATTTTGCCCTGAACTTCCATACCAATGCTCCTCCTCGGATGATCATCCAAACCGTGATGGCTATCCAAATACCGTAAAGACCAAGGTTAAAAAAGTTTCCCAAGTAGAGCATTGGGATAAATCCGAGAAAGGTTGCCAAAAGAAGAACGTTTCGCAAGTAGCGCATTTCACCAAGCCCTTTAAATAGTCCATCAAAAACAAAGGCAACAGTATTTACAGGAAGGGCTAGAATAACGATAAAGAAAATGGAATAAAAGGTTTGCAGTACGTTGATATCATTTGAGAACAGGGCACCTAGAGGTCTGTAAAGTAATACACCTATTCCCATCAATACCAAACTGACGGCTACACCATAAAGAATTATTTTTTTAGCGAGTTTCCATAAATTGGGATAGTCCTTTGCACCAAGGAGACGACCTCCCATAATATTGCCTGCTGCTCCGTATCCATCAATAAAAAATGCGGCAAATAACCACAAATTGATGGCAATGGTGTGGGCTCCAATAAAACGATCACCCAGGGCGGCAGCCTCCCTCACTGCCAGAACCAGCGTTATGTTAAGGGCAACGGTGCGTACAAAAAGATTCAGGCTCATTCCTACTAATCTGCCTAGTTCCGGATGCAATTGCAGTCTTGGCATTAGAGAAATATTGGTTTTGGTGATAAGAAGATACAATGCCATAACAGCCATGACTCCCTGGGCAATAAGGCTGGCCCAGGCAGCACCCTCTAAATACATGGGTGATATTAAGCCTTCAATGCCGTACACTAGGACAAAATCGAGACCAATGTTTAACACGGCTCCTACGATGGCTATCATCATGGGCCAAAAGGTATTTTGTAATCCTCTAAAAATGCCCATGATAGCAAATACCAGTAAGGTTAATGGAAAGCCCCATACCCTTATCGAATAATAAGATACGCAGAATTCCAGGATCTTTCCTTTGGCATTCAGGAGTATAAATATCTCCTCTACCACAAAGATGGTGGCAACTAGTATAAGCACACTTAAAAGAAGATTAAGGCATATTGCCTGAGCTGGCAAGTTGGCCACCTCTTTTAGTTTTCCTGCCCCCAGATATTGTGAAATGATGGCCGAAATAGCACTTCTGGTCTGTCCTAGTATCCAAATAAGCATTGACAAAAAAGCTCCTACTATACCAACCGCTGCGAGCGATTCTAATCCATTAACAGGAATGTTCCCTACAATGGCCGTATCTGTGATAGACAATACAGGTTCAGCAATTCCGGCTATGGTAGCCGGAATGGCTAACTTGTTAATGGTCTTAAAGGAGACTACAGTTTTCAAATCATACCAATTATAACACTAGTTCATAACAATAAAAGGGATGAATACTCTGCTTGGGGAAATAAACAGGTCCCAGTTTTTCATATCCACGGGCTTCATAAAAGCGCTGATTTCGTTCATTCTTGCTAAAAGTATCTAAACGTATGGAGACATATCCTTCTACTCGGCCTTTGCTTTCTGCTTTATCCATAAGTAACCTGGCCTTTCCTTTGCCCTGTAGTTCTGGAAGTACCGCCAAACGATGAATATAGAGATTATTATCATTGGGAGTGAGCCATTGAACTGGGGCATATTCCTCATCCATGAGAGAAGAGATAGTAATACAACCCTGTATCAATGAATTGTGCTCCAGGACGAAAAGTTCTCCCCGTTCAATATCTTTTAAAAAGGCCTCTTTGGAAGGATAGTCCTCATTCCATTGATAAATATTGTTGCCTATCATATGCTGAGCACAGGCCCAGGTAAGGCGCAATATATGTGGAATTTCTTCTATCTTTGCAGGTCGAATCATCTTTTCATTCCAATTAATCCGTAAATTTATAGTATTAATACCTAACCATTATGAAGAACATTTTAGTACCTATCGGAACCTCTCCCAATGCCCATGAAACACTCCAATACGCAGTAGACCTGGCCTCAAAATTTTCTTCAGAGGTGTATGTAATGGAGGTCTTTAATGTAACCAAAGGTGCGGGAAACTTAATAGATATTTCAGCCAAGGTAGCACAAAGTGGCAAAGAAAGGCTTAAAGAGATCATCAATAAGGTAGATGCAAAGAAAGTAGAGATCAAAATAGCCACTTACAACGGTGATCTGATTGATGGACTAAAAGAGATAGATGATGAACTTGGGATAGATCTGCTTGTAATTGCTCCAAGAAGTAATGAGGTTACGGAGGAATTGTATTTGGGACATACATCAGGGAGAATGATAAAAAGGACAGATATACCGACACTAATAGTGCCGAAAGGAACGAAATTTACGCCATATAAGATTGTCTTAGTAGGATTTAAATCGGGCAGCTTAAAAAGAAAAAGGATCCTTAATCCGTTACTGGAGATCAAGAAAAAATTTCGCTCTAAGATTCATTTATTGCTTGTAAAGACTCCGGGATATGTAGACAGTGACCTTAAGGTAAACACGGCATTGATGGATATAAGTTCTCAGTTGACCTTGGCAGAACATGCCACAACATATTTAGGAATATTAGAACATATACAGGCTCATCATCCCGATCTGCTGTGTGTTTTTAGAAGGAAAAGAGGGGTATTTACCAATTTGTGGGAAAAGAATACGATCCATAAGGCCGAATTTTCAGCCAAGATCCCTGTATTGGTCTTAAGCGTAAAGAAAGATTAACAAAAAAACCATCACTTGAGTGATGGTTTTGGTGGAGAATACCGGAGTCGAACCGGTGACCTCTTGCCTGCCAGGCAAGCGCTCTAGCCAGCTGAGCTAATCCCCCTTTTCGGAAATTCAAAGGAACTACTTTTTAGCAACGTTTCAAAATGCAACCTTCTTTTATTTTTAAGAAAAGTATAACGCCATAAGTTTTAAGTCTGCTCTACCGATGCTTATTTTAGGAAAAAAGTAATGATGAACAACCTAGAAGGAAAAGTAGCTTATATAACAGGAGGAACAAAAGGAATAGGATATGGCATTGCCAAGACTTTGTTAGATGCAGGAATGAAGGTAGCCATTAGCGGAAGAAAGAAGAAGGATGCTGAAATGGCGGCCAAAGCTCTTGGTTCTGAGGATAGGGTAGTGGGTGTTGGCTCTGATGTTACCAAACCGGAAGATGAAGTGGCCGCCGTTGAACTGATCCTAAAAAAATGGGGTCAACTAGATGTGGTAGTTGCAAATGCAGGAGTAGGTATTTTTAACTCAGTAGACAGCTTGGATATTGAGGATTGGAGGAAGATGATCGATACCAATTTAAGTGGTGCCTTTTTTACCCTAAAGGCAGCTCTGGAAGCCTTGAAAAATTCACATGGATACTACATCTCAATAGCTAGTTTGGCAGGCACCAATTTTTTTGCTTCGGGAACGGGTTATAATGCATCCAAATTTGGTGTAGTTGGTTTTACCCAGGCGGCTATGCTCGATCTTCGCGGACATGATATTAAGGTATCTACCATCATGCCGGGGTCTGTTGCTTCCCACTTTAATGGGCACCAGCCAAATGAAAGTGATGGCTGGAAAATACAACCGGAAGATATTGGAAAACTGGTTGAGGATCTGCTGAGGATGAACCCCAGAACGCTGCCCAGTAAAATTGAGGTGAGACCAAGCAGGCCCGATAAGAAATAGCACTATACCTCCTTTGCAGTAAAAGGTTCATGCTGATTGCAAATTTCTCCAATAAGTTGTTGTAGCTGCTGCTGAAATAGATCCAGGGTCTCAGCTGAAATGGTAGTGTTCTTCGCAGATCTCCCGGTAGACTCTTTGACCGCAAATGTAAGAAGCCCTTCCTCAAGATTCCTAAAAGGTATGATAGCGGCCTCAAAGCTCTCAGGTTGATGGGTATTCCTGTACATCAAACCATAACAAAGTAACTGAAAGGCTTTGCTTTTCTCCGGGTCATTGATTAGGCTCTCCCAGTCTGTTATTTGGACGTCTGCAACCTTGGCATTCCCGGTCTTATAGTCTAAAATACGCAGCACTCCATCTTTCTTATCCACACGGTCCACGGTACCTCTTAAGAACACCGGGAAGGAGACACCAGAAACGGGTATTGGGGTTTTAAAAGGCTCTTCCAGTGCCAGTAGCTCAATAGAATGATGTGTACATTCTTTTATTTCTGAGATGATATATTTTTCTATATAGCGCTGTATAACATGATAGGCGATCAAATTATGACCGCTATTTAAGGATACATTAGGATAGTACTCTTTAAAATGTTCCTTTACTACTTTAGGGATGCTGGGCAGTAATGCCTTAAGTTTTTCCGGAGAAAGACGGCTGCCAATAAAGGGCTTGTATAGTGACTCCATACTACTGTGTATCACTGTACCAAATGTATTTGCCGCAATTACTTCCTCAACATCTTCAGAATCTCTAATACCAAGCACATATTTTTTATAAAAATCGATAGGATTTCGAATATATTGTGAAAGGGAAGAAGGAGAAAATCCTTTTTCGGCCCTTTCTTTAAGAGTAGTTAGAATAGCGGTTTCTTTTTCTACTATCTCATGTTCGCCTAATGGAAGTTCCATTGTTGGTGAGGCAACATAATGCATGATATTCTTTTCCCCCTTCTCATCTGTTACTAATTGTGAAATAAATCGGCTCTTTTCGCCTCCTTCCAGTACGTCGGGCTCTGTATTATAAAGTATATAGACATTTTTGGCACGTTGCAGGAGTCTGTAAAAATGGTAGGTATATACAGCATCTTTCTCTTTATAAGTAGGAAGGTTAAACTCTTTTTTAAGATCGAACGGAATAAAGGAAGAATTGGTCTTGCCAGAAGGAAGCACACCTTCATTTACTGAAGTAATAACTACGGTTTCAAAGTCGAGATTTCTGCTTTCTAGCATCCCCATAACCTGTATCCCCTCTAAAGGTTCGCCATAAAAATCTAGTGTTTCCTTGGCTAGCAATTCTTTGTATAGGCTCTCAAAGGACTTTAGATCACTTATAAAATCGTATTTATGCATGTATCCTTTCATCTCATTGAATACGACATGGAGTTGGACCAAATATTCGAGGGTAATCGCATCTTTCTCTATGGTAAAGTATTTTCTTAAGGAAAGGAGTAGGTTGGTACAGGCGTTAAGAAGAGCCACGGGGGAGGTAAAATGCTCTGAAAATAAAAGCTGGATAACCTCTTCATCTGTCTTTATTAGTTTTGGCAACTGTTGAGGTTGGATATAGATCCAATTTTTTTCTTTGATCACTTTTGTAAGTGCCGAGGTGGTCTTCAGCGGCGTCTTAAAGAGCGATTGTATATAGGGGTGTGAGACAAATGAAAGAAGGTCATTGTAATACCAGCCTTTATCCTGTTTTGTAACATAGAGGGAAATAAACTCACTAAAGAGACTTGCCGCAGGTGTGCTAGCCACGGGGTAGCCCATGGTGACATTGATATTGGAGATATTTCCAGGCATCGAATTAAGCAATGGGTTAAGAAGGTTCTCGTTTCCAAGGACTATGGCGGTACTATTCAATGCGGACCTGCCTTTAGTATTCAATTCCCCTATTAAAGAACCAACATATTTAGCTTGAGAAACATTTTTTGGCACTCCTATTATTTTAATTTCCTTAGCGGAATTATAGGTTGATGTTGGCCCTTTTGGTTTATTGGAAACGTAATAGGGCCATTTTTTTAAGTACGATCGAATAAAGAGTCCTGCATCATGAATAGGATCTTGAAGAAAATAAGGGTCAATATCCCAGTAAACGGTTGCTTTTTGCTCCGCTAACAGGGTCTGAATGATGTTTGATTCGGCAGCATTTAAGGCATTAAAACCTATAAAATAATGTGAACCTTCCTTTATGGTCTTTTCATATGCTTCAATATTTTCAAATGCTTTTCTATATACCATTCCCTGATACCCTATACCAAGACCCGTCAAATGGTCCTTAAACATATTATAAAGTGGTTCCAGAGATTTCCAAAAGCGGATATAGGATTCAATCATTGGCGTTTTGTTTGGTTGTAAATACCAATGATTGGTTTCCTGGACAGCGCTCAGGTAGGAAAATATCTCATGAGGAGGAATAAGATACCTGTCTATTTCATTAAAATCCTGAAGCAGGGTATTGCCCCATTTGGAAAAGCTATAGAAACTTTCTGCATGCTCTTTATGAAGGGTGCTATATACATTGTATAATTCAAAAAATAACTGTGTGCTGGAAGCATAGCGAATACCGGAAAGTTGTTTTACAAATTCTTCAATAGTTAATATGGTAGGAGCAAAAGTAGCTTTCCTGGTAGTTTTTGAAAATTGCTGCAAAAGAAAAACACCCGCACGTTTACTTGGCACCACGAGGACAAGATCATCACTGATTTGTTGGGTTTGAATAATATCTGCGACAACCTCTTCAAGAAAACTTTGCATGGTTAAAAATAAAAAAAGCTCCGCATTTGCGGAGCTTTTTACACGTTATAAAACGTTTATTTTTATTTTACAAGGTTGATCTCAACACGTCTGTTTTGAGTTCTTCCGGCTCTTGTATTGTTAGAAGCGATTGGTTTAGCTTCACCGTATCCAATAGCCGTTAATCTATCTGCTCCAATACCTTCTTCTATTAGGAAGTCTCTAACAGAGTTAGCTCTTTTTTCAGAAAGAGATTGGTTCAATTTCTCGCTACCAACGCTATCTGTGTGACCTTCTACAGTAAAGTTAGCAGTAGGATATTCGTTTAGAATTTTAATAATGTCTACGAATACTTTAACAGATTCCGTTTTAAGAGAAGCTTTACCTGTGTCGAACAAGATAGTTCTTGCGTAATCGTTCAATTGTTTTTGAACTTCTTCAGTAACTTCTGGACAACCTTTGTTAGCTACAGTACCTGCAACGTCTGGACACTGATCATCTTTGTCTAATACGCCATCACCATCTGTATCTGGCCATGGGCATCCTTTGTTTTCAGCAGGACCAGCTTCGTTAGGACAAGCGTCATCTTTGTCAGCAACACCATCTCCGTCAGCATCTGGACAACCAGCTAGGGCAGCTAAGCCAGCTTCGTTAGGACAAGCATCATCTTTATCAGCGATACCATCTCCGTCAGAATCAGGACATCCGTTAAGTTCTTTAGAACCAGCCTCGTTAGGACAGCTATCTTTCCCGTCTTCGATACCATCTCCGTCAGAATCAGGACATCCGTTGAAAGCAACTAGACCAGCAACTTCTGGACAGGCATCGTCTTTATCATAGATACCATCTCCGTCTGAGTCTGTTCCACCAAATTTAATAGCAATTCCGGCTGAATGCTGGAAGTGTTTTACACCGTAGTCTTCAAATGCATGCTTATACGTAGACTGTACGTTAAAACCAATATTGTCATTGAACCAGTAGCTAGCACCAATACCGGCGTTAGCAGTTCCAAATCCAATTTCATCAACCCAGGTATAACCTCCACCGAATTCTACGTATGGGATTACTTTTTTGTCTTTTAAGACATTATATTTAATGGTTCCATCTACAGCGTAATGAGATAAATCATCTACCGAAACGTCTCCTAATTTAGAGATACGGTTTAAACTACCTCTGGCTCCTACTGAGAATCCGTCACCAACATATTTGGATACAGAGACGTAGGAAATAGAAGGTAAGATATTCCAGTGATCGTTTACATTAAAGTACTCACTGAATAAACTACCTGTTGGGTAAGCGGCGTCTTGGTCATTAGTAGGATAAACATCTATTGCGTTTACACCAAAGCTAACTTGCCAGGGATTATTTTCATCCTGCGCTTGAATGTTGTTAAACCCTATTAGAAGTAGGCCAACAACCAATAATCTGCTAAGCTGTTTCATGTTCAAAATTTTAAGTTTAAGTGTTTATTAGCTGCAAATGTAAGTTGTTAAGAATTATTAACAAAATCAATTTCTTTTTTTTTTAACCTATTGAATATAATAGGTTCTAAGGTTTTATATAATTTTTAACTCCTTGCCAACATCTATAAAGGCTGAGATGGCTTTATCCAAGTGTAACTTTTCGTGTGCAGCGGACAATTGTACCCGTATTCTGGCCTTTCCTTTAGGGACCACAGGATAAAAGAAGCCAATTACATAGATTCCTTTCTTAAGAAGCATGTCTGCCATTTGCTGTGATAATTTGGCATCGTAGAGCATAACGGGTACAATAGCAGAATCACCGTCAATGATATCGAATCCTGCTTTTTTTAAGCCATTTTTAAAGTATCGTGTGTTATTTTCAAGGCGGTCTCTTAACTCTGTACTTCCTGCCAGCATATCGAAAACCTTTATGGAAGCGCCTACAATAGCAGGTGCCAGAGAATTTGAGAACAAATAAGGTCTCGATCGTTGCCTCAACATGGCAATGATCTCTTTTTTACCGGTCGTATAGCCACCCATAGCCCCGCCCAGTGCCTTCCCCAAGGTGCCTGTAATGATATCAATTCTGTTCATGACCCCTTTTTCCTCCAATGTTCCTCTACCGGTTGGTCCAATAAAGCCTGCAGCATGGCATTCATCTATCATAACCATAGCGTCATAGGTCTCAGCCAGGTCGCATATCTTGTCCAGAGGGGCTAACAATCCATCCATAGAGAAGACACCGTCCGTAACAATGACCTTAAAGCGTGCGTTATCTGCCACGGCTTGTTTTAGTTGAGTTTCCAGGTCCTGCATATCACTATTGGCATAACGGTATCTTTTTGCTTTGCACAAACGAACACCGTCAATGATGGAGGCATGGTTTAGAGAATCTGAGATAATGGCATCTTCTGCAGATAAAAGAGGCTCAAATACACCTCCATTGGCGTCAAAGGCTGCGGCATAAAGGATAGTATCCTCCGTGCCATAATACGAAGCTATCTTTTCCTCCAATTCTTTATGAATGTCCTGGGTTCCGCAAATAAAGCGAACAGATGACATTCCAAAGCCATGAGAGTCTAATGTATCCTTGGCCGCTTTGATAACCTCGGGATGGGATGACAAACCCAAATAATTGTTAGAACAAAAATTTATTACTTCCTGCCCTGTGGAAATTTTGATCACAGCGTCCTGAGGAGAGGTAATGATCCTTTCTTTTTTGTAAAGTCCGGCCTCTTCTATGGCCTCAAGTTCATCTTTAAGGTACTTCTGTATATTACTGTACATATTTATATGAATACGGGTTTTATTTCATCATCTATATAGACAAGGATCTTATTTTTCACTTTGTAGCCCATAGAGGTCATTGTTTGGGCATAGGTGTCTATTTGTTCAACATGAGAGGAGTATTCCTTCCCGGTCTTGTAATCAATTATGGTGACACTCAACTCTTCAAATACCATCCTGTCTGGGCGCAAAATTACCCCATTTTCATTAATTAATGGTTGCTCGTTCTTAATTTTAAGTCCGGTTTTAAAATAAGGCGCCAGGGCCGGGTGGGTTGTGATACTTTTAAAACGCTCCAAAAAACTGTTTTGCTCGTTTGCAGAAATGGCTCCGGTATCTGCTAGAAGTGATACGGTGGGTGCCACGTCTTCGGGAGTCATAATTAAACTCATGCCATAATGCAGTAAAGTTCCCTGAGAAATGGCCAACTCTCTGCTAGAGCCCCATAATTCTCCTGCACGAGTACTGATCGTAAGGCTGCTGTTATATTTATTGGTATATATGAAGGGCAGACTTATGTGAGGTATATCGATAGATGGATTTTCATTTTCAAAGTTCAATTCACCAAAGTCATATCGTAACGTATTTGGGTCCCAGTGATGTTGTTCCTTTAAAAAATGGATGAATAGGCCGGAGAAATAGGCGGGCTTTGGTTCACCCTTGTTGTTGAGATCCATCTCAGAAACAATGAATAATCCTTGAATACTTCTGGTGAGTGCCACATATAAAAGATTGAAGGCGTCTAGTTCCATTTTTTGCTGTTCTTCTTCGTATAGCACCCGGGCTTGTTCACTATACATGCTCATTTCCTTTTTCTTGCTCACCAGGATGTTCTTAAATCCTTCCAGGGCCTCATCCTGGTCAGGGATCCAGATCTTTGGATCCCTATCCTGATATATATTGGTGTTGGCAAAGGGAAATATCACCATGGGGAATTCGAGTCCCTTGGCCTTATGAATGGTCATAAGTTGTACGGCATTAACACTTTCCGGAGCCGGGATGCTCAATGTTTTCTTTTTCTTCTCCCATTGCGCAAGAAATGTTGCGATACCTGTGTCTAGTGTTTGCTCGGTATCCAAAACAGCATCGAGGAA
This sequence comes from Eudoraea sp., assembly GCA_024639765.1. Taxonomy (GTDB): domain Bacteria; phylum Bacteroidota; class Bacteroidia; order Flavobacteriales; family Flavobacteriaceae; genus Muriicola. Next base: position 56,327 of record JAHEHU010000001.1, on the reverse strand, counting down.
GCAGCTTATGTAGGCATTTGATTTTTCACAAAGTCTAAAACGCTCTATGGCATATTCCAGGGCATCATAAACAGATCGCTTATGGAATACAGAAAGTTCAAAATGGAAGTCGGACCTAAAAAGCTCCGGTAGTTTCTCCAGATTTTGAGAAATAAAGCTATGCTTGTTCTGAGCCGGACATAAAAAAGACAGGATATCGAACTGAATGTTGAGATCTGAAGGGTAAGTAGCAAGTCTGAGCAGGTTTATAAGGAAATTGACCGAGGCATTATTTTGCAATAACAAAGATTCTGAAGAAATAACCGGAATCTTATTTCCCAAAAGATGTTCGGCAACTTTAACTCCTTGTTTCTTAGTGCGGAACAAAACACAAATATCCCGAAGGGGCACTTTCTTTTTTTGCAGCTCATGAATGATACCAAGCACTTCTTCACAATAAGAATCTTCTTTTGGGTTTTCGGATTCCTCTAAAAACCGAATACTCACTATTCCCCCCTTTTTATGGGTGTGCTGTTGTTTATTTCCTTTGATAAATAGATCCTGGTATAATTCATTATTTAAATGAGGCACGGTTGAGGTAAAAAAGGCATTATTAAAGTTCACTATCTCTTCGTAGCTTCTATAATTGGTTCCCAAACTTTCAGTCTTAGGGGGTATTCCGAAAAGCTTATCATTGTTGTGAATAAGATTTAGGAATTGTTCAGATCTACCCCCCCGCCATCTGTAGATAGCTTGTTTGGCATCACCAACCAAAAAAAGACTCCCCCTATTTCCTTGGAGGTCTTCGCTTTGAAGGGCATGTGAGATGAGAGGAACTAAGTTAGACCACTGCATAAGTGAGGTATCTTGAAATTCATCTATAAAATAATGCTTGTACTTTTCACCCAGTCGTTCATATATAAAAGGAGCCGGTTGATCCTTTATATGTTCGGAGATAAGGGTGTTAAAAGCCGATATGGGTAACTGATCCCTTTCTTCAAGAAGGGAATTAATTTCTTTTTGTAACGCATTTAGTATGGTAAGGGGAACAATGTTCTGGTAAATATTGTTATAGAATATAAGACGGCCATACCGCTGTTTGATTCTGGTAAAAAGAGCTGTGAACCGGGGGAGGAGGGCGTCAATGTTTGATTTCTTATCCTCCGGAGTGGATTTATTATAAAGTGGTTCGCTGCCAAATTGTTGCTTCCATTTTGCCGAAAAATCCAGTGTAGAGGGATCTTTAATCACTTGGTTCATAAACTTTGGAAAATAGCCAGCTTTGAAATCGGATTGTTCCAAATCGGCTTCTTCGATGAGATCAAGTATGTTTTGTGCAACTGACATTAGTTCCTTCTTAAGCAAAGCGATAGATTTGACTAGCAGCGATTGCAAGGCTAAAAAGGAAGTAAGGTCTTTCTCCTTTAGATCTTCCAGAAAGGGGGAGTGATTTTCATTAAATAACATGGCACCAACCTTTTCCAGGTCGTATCCAATATTCCAGCTTTTATTTGCATCTATTTTTTCCAGGGCAAAGGCGATCAGGATATCTGTGATTTGTTCATTGGCCTTTGCATTGCCAAGCAACCGGTCTACCCCCTCTGTTAATAAAAGGTCGGTATCCAGTACCACTTCAAAATTCTGAGGGATCTTCAGGTCTTTGGCAAACGTTTTGATGAGTCGATGATTGAATTTATCAATGGTGGAAATATCAAAGAATGCGTAATTGTGTAAAAGTTCTTTCAGTACTTTCTTAGCTCTTTTGTGTAAGACCTCGGGGGATAGTTGCAACTCCTGTACTAATTGAAGAAATAGCTCATTGTTGGCCTTGTCTTCAGAAGGAATGGAAAAGCTGTGCAGACACCCTAAAATACGATGTTTCATTTCGTTAACCGCCTTGTTCGTAAATGTAATGGCGAGTATTTTTCGAAAATGTTGCCCTCCCTCAACAGCGAGTAATAACTTCAGATATTCCTTTACCAAAGTAAAGGTCTTGCCTGAGCCGGCTGATGCATCGTAAATTACGTATGGATCCAGAAGAATTAATTTTACATGCAAAATAAGGAAACTAGCGGCGTTCTTAACATATAATTATAGGAATATAATTGTTAAAATCCTTATTTTTGAGCCTCACTGAATATTAACTATTAATACAAATAATAATGGCTTTTGAACTACCAAAATTACCCTATGCATACGATGCTTTAGAACCATCTATAGATGCGAGGACCATGGAAATACATCATACAAAACATCACAACGGATATACCACTAAATTGAATGCTGCAATTGAGGGGACACCTCTTGCATCCAAAGGAATTGTTGAGATCCTAACAGGATTGGATATGAACAATAAGGCAGTACGCAATAATGGCGGTGGGTACTTTAATCACTCTCTGTTTTGGGAGATCATGGGGCCTAATGCTGGTGGAGCTCCTACAGGAGAACTTGCATCTGCTATTGATAACGCTTTCGGATCCTTTGATGGTTTTAAGGAGAAATTCAGCAATGCCGCGGGAACTCTGTTTGGCTCTGGTTGGGCCTGGCTTTGTGTGCATAAAGGAGGTAAGGTTGAGATCTGTGCTACTCATAACCAGGATAATTCTCTAATGCCCGGAATAGGATGCGGAGGTACGCCTATTATGGGATTGGATGTGTGGGAACATGCATACTATTTGAATTATCAAAATCGTAGGCCAGACTATATAGCTTCCTTTTTTAATGTGGTGAATTGGGCTAAAGTTGCTGATTATTACAACAAGCATAAGTAGAGATTTAAATAGAATTTAAAAAGCCGCAACGTGCAAACGTTGCGGCTTTTTATTTCCTAAAAAGGCAAGATTATTACAATAGAAAAGGGCGGAGAAGTCTCCACCCTTTTCGTCCCAAATCTTACCATAAACTTAACCTACTTATGCTATGGCAACACTAAATTACTGGTATTGTGAGAAATAACAAAGAAAATTAAAGAAATTTTGGACAAGAGATGAAGAAGATAGGCTTCTAAAAATTAATAAAAAGTACCAGGTCAGGGTTAATTCTTTGATAATCAGAAATAAAAAAGGCAGGATTTATCCTGCCTTTTTTCCCCAAATCTTACCATGAACTTAACCTACTTATGCTATGGTCCTCCAAAAATAGAGTAAGAGCTCTCTGTGGAAAAAGGTTTTGGATAAACGCCCCTTTAATTGGTTGAAATACCGTTTATGTAATGCTGGGTCGGTTTCTTAAGGAATTGGACTACAAATTTTATGGTTCCTTTTCCGTTTTCTTTGGTAGAGCGCCTTTTAATTATGACAGCTTATTTTTAATGGTTTATGAGGTTATTCTTTTTTTAGGTGCGTTTGTTGGACTAATTAAATTCATGGCATTACTTTTGATGCCGTTACTCAAAACTAACTAATTTTAAAAATGAAAAAACTAGCAGCACTATTGGCTATCTTTTCTATGGTAAACATGGGCTTTAGCCAGGACGAAATATCCAACGATATTGATAAACACGAACTAAAGCTTAATGCGACTAACCTCATTATATTTTCATATCTGGATGGTGCCTATGAATACCTAATCAATGAAGAATCTTCGTTTGGGGTCAGCCTGCTGTTCAGTTTTTCTGATGATGAATTCTTTGATGAATACCGTACCTTTTCCTTAACCCCTTACTATCGTCAATACTTCTCTAGAAAATATGCCAAGGGCTTTTTTGTGGAAGGCTTTGGAATGTTAAATACAGGAGATTCGCTTTATGGTCTTGCAACATTCGATGCCAATGGCAATGTAACCTATTCTGATGAAGGTAGTTACACCGACTTTGCTTTAGGAATCTCGGTCGGCGCAAAGTTTGTGACGCCACGCGGTTTTGTTGTTGATCTTTATCTGGGCATAGGAAGAAACTTTTTGAATACCGATTACGCCCCTGAGCTTGTTGGCAGAGGGGGAGTGACCCTGGGCTATCGATTTTAATAAATCCTACATTAAAACTGATTTCAGGGAAGACCCAAGACATAGGTCGGCCAGTCGCGGGCCGCAATGGGATTTGAAGTCAAGAAATACGCATTGGCAGGAATTTCCTATAGGTATCGACTCAACACGAGCCCGAATACAACCAACAGTCCTTTTTTAGGCTCTCGGACCATTTTGAACTACTTTACCAAATAAAAAAGGTGGAGAAGTCTCCACCTTTTTTGCCCCAAATCTTACCATGAACTTAACCTACTTATGCTATGGCAAGACTAATGTAACTTCCTTAGGTCCGGAAAGACGATAAAGGCGATTAAATGCAGATATTATCGATGAAATGCACTTTTTTGTGCATTTCATCGGATTTTAAGTTAATAAGCGCGCTCATTCTTGCCTTCATAGAAATTAATAAATGCCTTATTTACTACTTTATTACCTCCGGGTGTAGGGTAGTTCCCCGTAAAGTACCAATCTCCTAAATTCTTAGGACAGGCCTCATGCAGATTTTCAATGGACTGGTAAATGATCTTAACCTCGGCCTTTATATTGGCCGGACTTAGCAATTCACCAATTTTCTGTGAGATCTGATCTGCAGTAAAGGGGGCATAAAATTCCTTTACATGATTTATGATATCCGGGTCTTTCTTATGGATTTGGTTTTTACATTTTTTATAAATGTCATCAACCAGGTGCAGACTTTTGTGTTCCTTATGTAGTTCGAGAGCTGCTTTGAATGCAATGAAGTCCTCCAGTTTAGCCATGTCTATTCCGTAACAATCAGGATAACGTATCTGTGGTGCCGAAGAAACTACGATTATCTTTTTTGGAGTTAGCCTGTCCAGGATCCCTAAAATACTGTTCTTTAAAGTAGTTCCTCTAACGATACTATCATCTATAATGACCAGGTTATCGTTTTTATTCACTGATCCGTATGAGATGTCATAGACATGGGCCACAAGATCATCCCTGCTGCTATCCTGGGTGATAAAGGTTCGTAGCTTCGCATCTTTGATAGCTACTTTTTCTATTCGGGGCCTTATCTCAAGGATCTGGTGGAGCTCCTCACTGGAAATACCTGAACCTTTGGCCAGAATCTGATCTTCTTTTTTCTTATTTAGGTAATTCTGGGCCTCTTTTACCATTCCGAAAAAAGAAGTTTCGGCCGTATTGGGTATATACGAAAATACCGTATTCTTTATATCGTGGTCTATAGCATTCAGGATCTTTGGAAAAATCAGTTTACCTAATTGTTTTCTCTCCTGGTAGATCTCTTTATCACTACCTCTTGAAAAATAGATGCGTTCAAAAGAACATGCTTTTCTTTCCAGAGGCTCCATGATCTTTTCTAATGAAACCTTTCCGTTCTTCTTAATTATGAGTGCATGGGCCGGGTCAATTTCTTTAACGGCTTCATATTTTACATTAAAGACAGTTTGTATGGCTGCTCTTTCTGATGCTACCACCACCACTTCATCATCCTTATAAAAATAAGCGGGCCTTATCCCCGAAGGATCCCTTAAAACAAACGCATCACCATGACCAAGTAGGCCGGCCATGGCATAACCACCGTCCCAATTCTTAGCGGCTTTTCTAAGTATTTTCGCAACTTTAAGTCGTTCTGCGATCAAAGGAGATGCCTCCATTTTGGTATACCCCTCCTTTTTTATTTGTTTATAGAGCTTGGCCACAGCATCATCCAGGAAATGGCCTATTTTTTCCATGACCGTAACTGTGTCTGCCAGTTCTTTTGGATGTTGCCCCAGTTGCACGAGATTATCGAATAATTCGGTAACATTGGTCATATTGAAATTCCCTGCAACGATCAAATTACGGTGCATCCAGTTATTCTGCCTAAGAAAGGGATGAACATTCTCAATACTATTCTTTCCAAATGTGCCATAACGGACATGGCCTAACAATACTTCCCCTATGTATGGTATATATTTTTTCTGAGCTTCCGCATCATCTACGTATTCCGGATGTTCCTGCAAAGCCCTATTGATCCTGTCATTGATCTGAGCAAATATATCCTGAATGGGTTGCGACTGCACGGAACGTACTCTGCTCATATAGCGCTGTCCGGGTGCTACATCTAATTTAATACTCGCAAAACCCGCACCGTCTTGCCCGCGGTTGTGTTGTTTCTCCATCATGAGGTACATTTTGTTTACCCCATAAAAGGTTGAACCGTATTTCTTTTTATAGAAATCTAATGGTTTTAACAAACGTATGAGGGAGATCCCACATTCGTGCTTAATAGCGTCACTCATAGTTCATGTCATAAAAAAAGCCCCGTAAAGACAGGGCGTTATTGTAACTCAATATCGAATTGTGTTAATTGTTTAAACTGATTAAGCCTTCTGCTAACTTCTTCTTTGGAAAGGTGTTGCATTCGCTCAGTTCCAAATTTTTCTACACAAAAGGAAGCAAGATTAGATCCGTGGATAACCGCATTTCTTAAATTGTGAAAGGAGATATTTTCTGTTTCGGCAATATGGCCAACAAAACCACCTGCAAAGGTATCACCTGCTCCTGTGGGATCAAAGATCTCTTCCAATGGTAAAGCCGGAGCAAAGAACACATCATCATCATGAAACAATAGGGCCCCGTGTTCTCCTTTTTTGATCACCACATATTTCGGCCCCATAGATTGTATCTTTTGAGCCGCTTTAACCAGCGAGTATTCGTTTGTAAGCTGTCTGGCCTCTTCATCATTAATTGTGATGACATCTGTATGACGAATAACCTCTTTCAATTCCGCTAACGTATTGTTCATCCAGAAGTTCATAGTATCTAGGGCTATCAGCTTAGGTTTTTCTTCCATTTGCTGAATAACACTCAGTTGAACACTGGGATGCAGGTTGCCAAGCATTAGTACATCGGCATCTTTAAAATTGGCGGGTACCTTTGGATCAAAATCAGCTAAGACATTCAGATCGGTTATTAAAGTGTCTCTGCTGTTGAGGTCATTATGGTACTTTCCTTTCCAAAAAAAGGTCTTTCCATTTTTTACGATCTCAATACCCGAAATATCGATCCCTTTATTCTTTAAAAGATCCAGGTAAGATTGCGGAAAGTCGTCACCTACAATAGATACTATAGCAGATTCTAAGCTAAACTGGGCCGCTGCCAGACCAATAAATGTTGCAGCCCCACCCAGGATCTTGTCCGTTTTTCCAAAAGGAGTTTCAATGGCATCAAAAGCTACCGTACCAACAATTAAAAGCTTACCCATAATCGATGTTCAATTCGTTGCAAATATACACTTTTGTATTTCGCTATATGCCCCCGTAAAACGTTAAATTAAAGCAGATTATTTCCTTCCAAAATCTGCGGGAATCTCTCCCCACGCAGCCGTTTCCCATTTTACCACCGGGGTATTATAAGAATTTTCCTTTAGCCATGTTACGGCTCTTCTGATAAGGTTAAACAGGGCCTCGTTCTTGGCATTGGGCTGTAATTTTGTATTGCATTGTTTCTTTCTCACCCAACTCATAGCAGTTCTGGAATCTGTGTATATAATACGATCCGACTTTCGTTCTTTCAAATAGGCCAAACCGTGTACGATGGCAAGGAACTCACCAATATTATTGGTCCCTTCGGGAAAAGGACCTTGTTTGAATAACCGTTTTTTTGTTTTGGTATCGACGCCCTGGTATTCCATAATACCAGGATTTCCACTAGAGGCAGCATCTACGGAAATAGAATGCATGGTTGGTTCCCCAATTTTTAAAAGATCTTTGGCAGACAGGCCTGTATCTTTTTTCTTTTTTCCTTTATAGGCCTCATAAGAGCTGTTATAAGCTAAGGTTGCTTTTTCCATGGAAGAGAATGACATATACTGAGCGCCTTTCACTCCAGTGATCTGCTGCTTACAAGCTTCCCAACTCTCATATACACCCGGGTTCTTACCTTTCCAGACCACATAAAATTTCTTTTTACCTGCCATTATGATTCCAATAGTATGTCTTCAATAACCTGAGGGAAGTGACGGTGCTCCAGAGCGTGCACTTTGGCCGTGATTTGGTCTACGGTATCTTCTTTGGCGATCTCCACCTTGAATTGCTTTATGATTGCCCCTTCGTCATAATGTTCATTAACGTAGTGGATAGTGATGCCCGTTTCAGATTCGCCTTCTGATTTTACCGCAATATGTACATGTTTACCATACATCCCTTTTCCTCCGTATTTGGGTAGTAAGGCTGGATGGATATTAATGATCTTCCCCGGAAAAGCGTTGACCAAATCAGGCGGTATTTTCAGCAAGAAGCCCGCCAGCACTATAAGATCTGGTTCTAAACATTTTAATAGTTGCAAAACTAGTGGAGTGTTTACAAATCCGGCTTTATTAAAATAAAAGGCCGGGACCCCTAATCTATTACAACGATCTAGGACATGTGCGTCGCGTTTATTGGTAAGAACACAGGAAACGGTAATATTAGAATGTCCTGAGAAATACGTAACAATATTTTCAACATTAGAACCAGAGCCTGAGGCAAAAAGGACAATACGCTTCATTATGTAAATTTAACTTCTCTTAGGCACAGGAGTTACAGAAGATTCTAAAGGGTTAATTGAGATTTAGGAATGCTTCGTTCCAATATCACTACGGAAACAATTCTTCAATCAATATTTAAGGTACTAAAGTAATACACTTGCCATTAAATTTCTTAAATTACCCCACAAATTGGCTTCACATGGTGTATTTCCACCAAAGTTTTTTATTTTTGCCAACAATTAAAAATTAAAACCAATAAAATTATGTCAGACATTGCATCAAGAGTTAAAGCAATTATCGTTGATAAGTTAGGCGTGGATGAAAATGAAGTAGTTGCAGAAGCTAGCTTCACCAACGATCTGGGAGCAGATTCATTAGACACTGTTGAGTTAATAATGGAATTTGAAAAGGAATTTGATATTCAAATTCCGGATGATCAAGCTGAAAATATCGCAACCGTCGGCCAGGCTATCAGTTATATTGAAGAGGCCAAATAAGTAATGATATCAGGAACATGATGTGAATTATCCATGTGGTTACCATGCTGCATGGATATTTTTTTTTAATTTTCAGGTGGTATACGTATTTCCTATGAAACAAAAATTGGTTCCATGCAGTTAAAACGAGTTGTAGTTACCGGACTAGGGGCTTTGACTCCTATTGGCAATACCCTGGATGAATACTGGGAAGGTCTTAAGGCAGGTAAGAGTGGCGCTGCGCCTATTACCTATTTTGACACCGAGAAATTCAAAACAAAATTTGCTTGCGAAATCAAGAATTTTGATCCCCTTAATTTCTTTGATAGGAAAGAAGCCAGAAAGCTAGACAGATTTGCGCAATATGCCTTAGTATCTTCGGATGAAGCTATTTTAGACGCAGGTCTCGACCTAAACGTAGTAGACAAATTTAGAGTTGGTGTTATATGGGGTGCAGGGATCGGTGGACTAGAGACATTTCAAAATGAAGTAATGGATTTTGCGAATGGAGATGGCACTCCAAGGTTCAATCCTTTCTTTATTCCTAAAATGATCGCCGATATTGCTCCGGGAAATATTTCCATCAAACACGGTTTTATGGGCCCTAATTATACAACGGTATCTGCATGTGCCTCTTCGGCAAATGCAATGATCGATGCCCTGACCTATATACGTTTGGGGCATTGCGACGTGATCGTTACCGGAGGAAGTGAAGCAGCCGTTACCCTCGCAGGGATGGGCGGTTTTAATGCCATGCATGCCCTGTCAACCAGAAATGAAAGCCCGGAGACGGCCTCCAGACCTTTCGATGCTACCAGAGATGGTTTTGTTCTCGGAGAAGGTGCCGGGGCATTGATCCTTGAAGAGTATGAGCATGCGAAAGCAAGAGGGGCAAAAATATACGCAGAGATCATAGGAGGGGGAATGTCTAGTGATGCCTACCATATGACCGCTCCTCATCCCGAAGGTATCGGAGTAGTGCGGGTAATGAAGAATTGTTTACAAGATGCTGGTATACATCCGGAAGATGTTGATGCTATCAATACCCATGGCACCTCAACACCTTTGGGTGATGTAGCAGAATTGAAGGCAATATCGCAGGTATTTGGAAAACATGCGCCTAATATCAATATAAATTCAACCAAATCAATGACGGGTCATTTATTAGGTGCCGCCGGAGCTATTGAAGCTATTTCTTCAATACTTGCATTGAAACACGGTCTGGTACCTCCAACCATTAATCATTCTGTGGTTGATGAACATATAGATCCCACCCTGAACCTAACACTGAACAAAGCTCAGAAACGAGACGTTCGTGTAGCTATGAGCAATACCTTTGGTTTTGGTGGCCATAATGCTTGTGTAGTATTTAAAAAAATTATCTAAGGATTAATGAATTTTCCCTCTAATATATTCAATTCCCATTCCAAACAGGATGGGGATTTTTTTTTGGGAATAACAAATATCCTGGGATTTAAACCAAAAAATATAGGCATTTACAAAAAAGCCTTTCTTCATCGTTCGGCAAACGTAAAAGACAAACAAGGCAACCCCATGAACTATGAACGACTGGAATTTCTGGGTGATGCCATGTTGGGGACAATTATTTCCAAGCATTTGTATAATGAGGTGCCCGGAGGTGACGAAGGCTATCTTACCAAGATGCGCTCTAAAATTGTAAGTAGAAAACATTTAAATGAACTTGGGAAGGACCTCAACCTGATTCATTTTGTGGAGAGCAAAATACCAAAAACGCATTTTGGAGACAATATCCACGGCAACGTATTTGAAGCCCTGATTGGTGCTATTTATCTGGATCGTGGATATAAGTACTGTGAACAATTTATAACGGACCGCGTTATAGATCCCTACGTAGACATTGAACAACTAGAAGGGAAGGTGATCAGTTATAAAAGTCTTTTAATAGAATGGTGTCAAAAACAAAAAAAAGAATTCAAATACAATGTCTATGAGGACAATGGTAAAGATCCTTTAAAACATTTTGCGGTAAAATTCAGTATAAATGGTAAAGTGATGGCCAAGGCCAGAGCTACTTCTAAAAAGAAGGCAGAAGAAAAAGCATCGAAAAGAGCTTTTTTTGCCTTACAACACAAAATAGAAAATTCTTAAACTTCTCCTTATTGAAGTACGCAAAGGATTGCGTAACGTATTAACAGCAGATAAGGCCCTCAGTCACTAGGCAACTAACGTTATAAATTATATATTTACATCTTACGCTTTTTTATGGGAGCAACCTTGCGGCTATATGAGGATATGTATGATGAGGAATTTTCACTGGTGGGTATTCATACCAGCCTGGAAGATTTTGCGCTTGTTTATGCATTGAATGAGGTGTTAAAGATCCGATTGAAAAGATTGTCAGAGGACCTTAGCTTTTCTCCCTCTATTTCCTATCCTTGTTTTGAGTGGAAAGACGAATTATACGACCGAAACTGGACTTTATTTAAGAATAGTTGTATCACCTCAGAGCAATCGAATCCGGATGATCTCTTCCCGGAAGAGCTTTCATATACCAGTCATCAGTTGGTACCGGAACATAAAGAAGTAAATTTCCTTTTGAAATTGGATGATATTGAATTACATTCTACGCTGTTACAAAAGATTAAGGCGATCCCTAAGGTGGTCACTGCCTATGAAATTGATACGGCAAAATTAAAATCTAAGCCCAACCTAATTTTTTAAATAATGCCCAATAAGAAGAAGACAAAGATAGTGGCTACCTTGGGTCCTGCTTGCAGTGACAAGGAAACCCTTAGGAAAATGATAGAAGCAGGGGTCGATGTTTTTCGCATTAATTTTTCCCATGCTGATTATGACGATGTAAAGACACGGATCAAAATGATCCGTGAATTGAATGAAGAACTGGGAATTTACACAGCTATTCTTGGTGATCTTCAGGGTCCTAAACTAAGGGTAGGGGTTATGGCCGGTGAAGTAGTAGTTGCCCCCGGTGATGAGATAACATTTGTAACCGGAAAAGCTTTTGAAGGAAATGCGGAGAAGGTTTATATGAATTACGCAGAGTTTCCGAGAGATGTAAACCCGGGGGAGCGTATTCTTTTAGATGATGGAAAGCTTATGTTTGAGGTGCTTACCACTAATAAAAAGGATGAGGTAAAGGCTAAAGTAATACAGGGAGGACCTCTAAAATCTAAAAAAGGAGTAAACCTGCCAAATACAAATATTTCCTTACCGGCACTTACTAAAAAAGACATAAAGGATGCCATTTTTGCCATATCTATGCAAGTAGATTGGATCGCATTGAGTTTTGTTCGTTTTAGTCAGGATCTGATAGACCTTCAAAACCTGATCACCGAACATTCTGAACATAAGATCCCAATCATTGCTAAGATAGAAAAACCGGAGGCTGTTGAGAATATTGACAAAATAGTATCGTACTGCGACGGACTTATGGTAGCCCGGGGAGATCTGGGTGTTGAAGTGCCCGCACAAGAAGTTCCTCTGATCCAAAAAACGTTAGTGTTAAGAGCTAAAAGGGCCAGGATTCCTGTGATCATCGCAACCCAAATGATGGAGACCATGATCACCAGCCTTACACCTACAAGGGCAGAGGTAAATGATGTGGCCAACTCTGTGATGGATGGTGCCGATGCAGTAATGTTATCTGGGGAGACATCTGTTGGGAATTATCCCATTCAGGTAATTGAGAAAATGGCCAGTATCCTGCAAAGCGTTGAAGGTTCCGAACTAATTCAAGTGCCTCAAGAACCGCCAAATATCAGAACCAAAAGATACATCACCAAAGCTGTTTGTTTCCATGCGGCAACCATGGCCAATGAAATAAAAGCAACAGCAATTTCAACACTTACGAATAGTGGCTATACAGCTTTTCAAATATCGGCCTGGAGACCAAGTGCTCATATTTTGGTCTTTACCTCAAACAAACGCATTTTAACTCAGCTAAATTTACTCTGGGGGGTCAAAGCTTTTTATTATGATAGATTTGTATCTACTGATGAGACCATAGAGGATGTTAATAAGATAGCTTGTCAGAAAGGTTTCCTAGATACCGGAGATATGCTTATAAGTCTAGCCGCCATGCCAATAAAAGCTAAAGGTATGGTTAATACACTTAGGGTAACAGAAATAGAGTCTTGCAGTTTTTAAGATTACAGATCAAATTTCAATTGTACGGAAACTGCCTCTTTTTTTACAGCCTTTTTACTGCTGCTGTTCAGGTTAGAAAGGGAGATGCCAAGTAGTCTCACGGAATTGTCCAGGGGATCCTGATATAAGAGCTCCATAGCTGTATGTAAGATCAACTCCTGATCCGAAATAAAATAAGGAAGTGTCTTACTCCTTGTTTGCAGTGTAAAATCACTGTATTTTATTTTAAGCGTGATCGTTTTTCCGGCCACATCAGATTTTCTGATCCGTTTTTCTAACTCTTTGGAGATATGCATCAATCGTTCCTTCATAAAAATCTCACTGCTGAGATTTTCACTGAATGTCCGTTCAGCTCCCAACGATTTTGGGATGCGGTGAGGTTTTACCGTACTGAGATGTATTCCCCGAACAACCTGATAATAATGCAAACCACTTTTACCAAAATGTGCCTCTAAAAAATCCTGGGACTTGTTCTTAAGATCTAGACCTGTGAAAATACCGAGTTGGTACATCTTCTCAGCTGTCACCTTCCCAACCCCATGGAATTTTCTTATATCAAGCTCTTCCAGGAATGGTATTACCTCTTCCGGATTTATTGTTTTTTGACCATTGGGTTTGTTGATGTCACTGGCCACTTTGGCAATAAATTTATTGATGGAGATACCAGCGGAGGCCCTTAGTCCAAGTTCTTCAAAGATCCTTTTACGGATCTCCTGAGCGATAAGGGTGGCAGAAGGATTTCCTACTTTATTGGTGGTGACGTCTAAATACGCTTCATCTAATGAAAGTGGCTCTACAAGATGAGTATAGTCGAAGAAGATGGCTCTGATCTTTTGTGAGATCTCTTTGTAGCGATCAAAGCGTGGTTTTACAAAGATGAGTTCCGGGCATCTTTTTTTGGCTAGGTATCCGCTCATAGCACTTTTTACTCCAAACTTGCGAGCCTCGTAACTGGCGGCAGCTACTACACCTCTTTCGGACCCTCCGCCTACCGCCAATGGTTTTCCCTTCAGCTCTGGCTGGTCTAATTGCTCAACAGATGCATAAAACGCATCCATATCAACATGAATAATTTTCCGTAGGGGGAAATCGTACTGCATAAACAAATTTAAGTCATATCTTAGTTTTATGGACGGGTCAAAGAAAAGTGCCATTATTCTGGGTGCAACGGGCCTCACAGGAGGCCTTTTGTTAGATGAATTATTGAGGGACCATCGGTACGATAGAATCAAGATCTTTTCGAGATCGGCTTCCAAAATAAACCACCCAAAATTGGAAGAATATATAGGAGACCTATTCTCTTTATCCAACTTTAAATCCTATTTCAAAGCAGATGAAGTTTATTGTTGTATTGGCACCACAAAATCAAAAACTCCGGATAAAGAATTATACCGGAAAATAGACCTTGGTATCCCCGTGGCTGCAGCACAATTGTGTTTGGAAAATGAGATTGACACTTTCATTGTTATTTCGGCCCTAGGGGCCAATGTAAAGAGCGCTGTATTTTACAATAGGATCAAGGGGGAAATGGAAGAAGCTGTTTTAGCACAAGGACCGGCTCATACCTATATACTTCAGCCATCCATCATTGGCGGAAAAAGGGATGAAAAACGGGTTGGGGAGTGGATCGCAAAGAAGCTTTTTTCAGTTTTTAATATGTTACTTCAGGGACCCTTGAAGAAATATCGCGCCATACATCCTATGACCATTGCCCAGGCAATGATATGGCTGGCAAATAACAGCTATCCAAAAGGCAGGATCGTTTCAGATGAAATAGTGAATATAGTTGCCTATGATTGAGATAGAACGAAAATATTTGGTCACTTCTAATGCCTACAGGGCAGAAGCCTTTGCAAAAGAAGAAATCATACAAGGGTTTCTAAGTACTCATCCGGAACGAACGGTACGGGTGCGCCTTACCGGTGAAAAAGGATTTATAACAGTGAAGGGAAAAACAGACCCCGATGGAACCACACGTTTTGAATGGGAACGCGAAATTTCATCAGAAGAGGCAAAAAGTCTTTTAGAAATATGTGATAAAGGCACGATCCACAAACAAAGATACCTTGTAAAAAGCGGACCCCATGTGGTAGAGGTTGATGAGTTTCACGCTCAGAATAAAGGGCTGGTGATCGCAGAAATTGAGTTACAGCAAGCAGACGAGACCTTTTTAAAACCCGAATGGTTAGGGGATGAAGTTACCGGAGATCCTAAATATTATAATTCACAATTAAGTAAAAATCCATTTTTGTCATGGTAAAAGCAAAAATCAGACTATTGCCCATTGCCTTAATGTTAACTGTAATAGGATGCAAGGAAATAGAAAATAACAAAGCTGTTTCATCAACAATTAACAAGGCAGATTCTATTACATCTGTGTTTCAATTGAAGCAAGAACTCATTGAGCAAGGATATGAATTATTTGATTATGTTGACCCTCAAACAGGCGACACTCTATTGATGCAACAGTATTTTATTGCCTTTCTGAAAAAGGGCCCCGTTAGGTCTCAGAACAAGAATGAAGCAGATAGTTTGCAAACCTTACACCTCGAACATCTCGGAAGAATGTATGAGCTGGGATACGCGGATATTTCAGGCCCTTTTGGGGATGATGGAGATATTCGTGGTATTACTATTTACAATACTCCAACAAAGGCAATGGCAGATAGTTTAGCAAATTTAGATCCTATGGTGCAGTCTGGGAGATTACGTATTGAAATCCATCCCTGGTGGGCGGCAAAGGGATTTCCATTACGTTAATATTCCTGTAGGAATTAAAAAGCACTTTTGAATTGTTCCAGAAAGCGCAGATCGTTTTCACTAAGGAGACGGATATCGGAAATTTGATGAAGCAATAGAGCGATCCTGTCTATTCCCATACCAAAAGCAAATCCAGAGTATATATTAGAATCTATTCCACAATTATCCAGAACATTAGGATCTACCATTCCGCAGCCCATGATCTCTAACCACCCTGTTCCCTTGGTCATCCTATAATCTGTTTCTGTCTCCAGACCCCAATATACATCTACTTCAGCACTTGGTTCAGTGAAAGGGAAGTAAGAAGGTCTAAGACGAATTTTTGATTTCCCAAAGAGCTCTGTTGTAAAGAATTGCAGTGTTTGTTTCAGATCTGCAAAAGACACATCCTTGTCTATGTACAGGCCTTCAACCTGGTGGAAAAAACAATGAGAACGGGCAGAAATGGCCTCATTTCTATAAACTCTTCCGGGAGAAATGGTTCGGATGGGAGGTGCATGGTTCTCCATATATCTCACCTGTACAGAGGAAGTGTGTGTTCTTAGTAAAAGATCCGGATTGGTCTGAATAAAAAAGGTATCCTGCATATCTCTTGCCGGATGGTGTTCTGGCAAATTAAGTGCCGTAAAATTATGCCAATCGTCTTCTATTTCCGGACCTTCCGATACATTAAAACCGATCCTTGAGAATATATCAATGATCTGATTCTTTACGATTGAAATAGGATGCCGTGCACCCAGCTCAATGGGTTCGCCGGGGCGTGTAAGGTCACCATATACCAACGTATCACCCCCTTTTGCTTCGAGAGCACTTTTAAGGGTACTGACTTTCTCTGTGGCCAGTACTTTCAGTTCATTAATGGTTTTACCAAATTCCTTTTTTTGATCATTTGGAACCTGTTTGAATTCCGCAAAAAATTGATTCAAGATCCCCTTTTTACCCAGGTATTGAATTCGGAACGTTTCAATAGCTTCTTTAGAAGTGGTTGAAAACTCCTTTACTTCTTTGATATGCTCTTTTAATTGATCGATCATAATATTCGGCTATAATTGGCAAATTTAAGGGTTTTCCTATATCATGACAGTAATTCTTTCAGCCAATAATAAAGCATAATACTTTCTAGGTTTCTATTTTATTGTAGGCATCTCTTACATTTCCCTTGATCCATCTCAAACATTCCTCGAAATTTTCAAATATATGATTTTCAGGAATCAGGTCTGGTATGATGTCTACCCGTTCCATCATATATCGAGGTTGGGTCAATACATCTACAAAAAGAATAGTAATGTCGGATTTGCGTAAATCTATAAGGATATCTTCTAACGTATATAACCCAGACTGGTCCATATATTGCATACGGTCCATTCTAATGATGACTGTTGAGGCCGTCCTCGGGATTTGATCTGACAATTGTTGAAATTCACTGGTAGACCCAAAGAACAAAGGTCCTTTAACATGCTTAATAAATACTTCTTCTTTTAAGTAGTTTGGAAAATCTGCTTCATCTTCCCAATTCACCTCTTCGACCAAAGCCTTTACGTCTGATCTTTCAGCAGTAAGATCGCCCATTTTTTTCATAAACATCAAGGAGGCAATCACGAGTCCCACCCCTACTGCATAGACCAGGTTCCAGGTGGAAGACAGTATAAGAACAACCAGCATAATTATAACTTCAGAACTGAATTTTATAGGTCCTATATTCAAATCTTTTGGCAAGCTGGGAATGGCCTTTAAACCCTTATAATCCATTACCCCTATACCCACGGTGACCAAAATTCCGGCAAGAACAGCGGCCGGAATCTGTGAAGCAACAGGCCCTAAGGCCAATAAGATAATGAGTAATAGTATCCCGGCGATCATCCCTGAGAGTTTGGTTTTCCCTCCGGAGTTGATGTTTACTACGGTACGAATAGTGGCTCCTGCTCCCGGAATTCCTCCAAATATCGCAGCTATACTGTTTCCGATCCCTTGCCCAACCAATTCTTTATTGGGCTTGTGTTTAGTCTTGGTCATGTTATCCGCAACTACCGAAGTCAGAAGGGAGTCAATGGCTCCTAAGAGCGCCAAGGTCAATGCAGTAAAAACATAGGGTGTTAGGGAACTCATTTTGAATTCGGTAAAAATGCTAAGATTGGGTGTAGGGAAACCACTTGGAATCTGCTCTATAGGACGGTAGTCCAGTCCGAAACCATAGGCCACCCCCGAAACAACGATTAAAGCGACCAAAGCACTGGGTATTAAAGTCGTTATCCGTTTAAAACCAAAAATGATGACGATAGTTGAAAGAGCCAATATGAGTTCGAGCCAATTGATATTTTTTAGGGCCCTGGGTAGCACCTTAATAGAACCGATAACCCCTGATGCATCAGTTTTAGCCAGGGTTTGAGCTTCTTTGAGCATATCTTCCTCGGTAATAGCCTCGGCTCTTTTAATGGTTTCCTCGAAATCTTCCAGTACTAAAATACCTTCTCCTGCCTCCTCTTTCAGAATATTATCTAAGATAATCTCTTCGGCCATCGGTTTAAATTCATTTACAAAATCATCATCTTCTTTAGGATAATAACCAATCGCTGGTAAAACCTGTGTGACTAGAATAATGACACCGATAGCGGTCATAAAGCCAGACACCACTGGATAAGGAATGTATCGGATATACTTACCAATTCCTATGAGTCCAAGTCCTATTTGTAAAAGTCCCGCTAATAGAAATACGATAAGGATTGCCGGTGTTGCTTTTTCCAAACTTCCATCATTTGCCGCAATGATTCCAGCGATAACTACCATGCTCACCGCGGTCATTGGGGCTGTTGGGCCAGAAATCTGGGTATTGGTACCACCGAACAGGGCTGCAAAAAAACTAATAAATATGGCTCCATAAAGTCCCGCACTGGGACCCATTCCTGAACTCACCCCAAAAGCGAGAGCCAAGGGAAGGGCTACAATACCAGCTGTAATTCCTCCGAAGAGGTCTCCCTTCAGGTTGGAGAAAAGGTTTTTCATAGTGATCGGTATTCAAAGTATCAAGATAAAGTATTTTAGTCATAAAAAAAGCCAATGGATTCCATTGGCTTTCCGCTAACAGTTTTACTTCAATCCATAAAAGTAACCTTTCCATTATTGATGTCGTACATGGCTCCTATAATTTTGATTTCTTCATTATCCTCCATTTCTTTAAGAACCGGACTCAGACTTCGAGTATTCTCAATAGTTAATTCCACGTTTTTTATGGCAACTGCATTAACAAAATCGATGTTCTTTGAGTTTCTCAAACTACTATCGGAAGGCTCGGTAACTGCTGCTACCGCAGGTTTTATTTTATGAAGCAATGTGGTTAAGTTCCCTAATTTAGCGTCGTCACATGCACCTTTGACTGCACCACAAGCAGTATGACCAAGTATAACGAGAACTTTTGTTCCGGCTATTTTACAGGCAAATTCAATGCTCCCTAACAAATCTTCATTCACGATATTTCCGGCGACTCTGGCGCTGAAAATATCCCCGACTCCCTGATCGAAGATCAGCTCGGCAGAAACTCTAGAATCTATGCAACTCAATATTGTGGCAAAAGGATATTGCCCAGATGCGGTATAATTTACCTGCTCCAATAGGTCGCGATCTGCATTTTTATTTTCCACAAATCTGCTATTGCCCTCTTTTAATAACTTTATGGCAGCATCTGGTGTTATTTCTGCCTGTGTATCTTTTGTATGTGCTTTCATAATAGATTGTTTTATTTGTGAATTGCTATATTTTTATTTGCCGGAGATCAAGAGGGGGGTATTGAGCTTGCCAATGATACTATTAATATCCAACATTATTAATTCCTTCGCGTTATCCGGATCTTTCTGTCCCCTATCGATCGATAATAGACTTATGTTATTTATTGACAGGTAGTTAGAAAGGTTTTTTATTGTGCCATCGTTTTGTTCAAACACATATTCTATTGTTTCATCATCTATGGCTTTTGATACTTCCTTTACCGCGGTAGAATTTTTGATGATCTTGAAAGATTTCATGGGTTTTTGGATATGTTTCATCAAATCTTCGGCAAAAGCGAAATTTAAGAATGGTTTCGAATTATTAAGCAAGCCGAGAGAAATTTCTTCATTTGGCAATAGTACATCATTATCTGTTGTTATTAGAACTACACCATCATGGGCATTTAACACAAACTCTGTAATATTATCGCCGATCAAATTAAAGGGTTTGGATTTTCGTTTCCCCAGTACTATAATATCGGGTCGCCGTTTTTTGATATAAGCACCTAGTTCATTTTTTACATTTCCGAACGCAAACGAATAAGGTATATTAATTCCGAAATCCTTTTCAATAGGGGTAATCAAGTTTTGAATTTTCTTATCTATTGTTTTATGCTTTGAATTAATTGTACGCATAGCGGATAATTGATTTTCGCTGGCTACAATATCCGAAGGCTTTGTAACATGGAATACTTCTAACTCAGCATTGATCATTTTAGCCAGGCCTACAGCGCTTTTTAACATCATACTTGAAGATTTATATAAATCTGAAAGTACTAGCAATCTATATTTCTTTTTATTAGGTTTCATAATTTATTTAATAAGGTAATTCTGGTCTTAGTTTAAAAAAGTTGATAAAACTCGACGGATTTTCAACAGTACCCAGCTCTGAAATTAACATTATGTCTATATTTCTTTCTTTGGCTTTGTAAGCAAAATCGTCGAGAATTTCAATGATATCATTGTCCAGATACCTTGTTTTTCTTACATCCAATTCCAAATAAGTATCTATAGGTAAGCTGTCCAACTCCTTTAAAATGGCACCTTTGTTAAAGAATGTTACTTCCTCTGCAAGGGTCATTTTAATTCTATGTTTGCCATTGCTTTTATCCTCTATATGCAGGAAATGAGAATTTTGATAGCTCTTAATTAGAATCACCACAATGCCCACACCTAATCCCAAACCAATACCAACAAGAAGATCTGTAAAGATGATCCCTCCAACGGTAACCGTAAAAGGAATAAATTGCTTCCACCCGAGATCGTACATTTGCTTAAAAAGGGCCGGTTTAGCTAGTTTGTATCCTACGATGAATAAAATGGCCGCCAGAACAGATAATGGTATCATATTAAGTAAGCGTGGAATAAGGATCACTGAGATGAGCAAGAAGAACCCATGGATGATAGCAGACATCTTCGACTTCCCACCAGATTGGATATTAGCAGAACTACGCACAATTACCTGGGTAATAGGCAAACCGCCAATTAAACCGGATATGATATTCCCGGTACCCTGAGCCAATAATTCCCGATTCGTTGGTGTAACCCGTCTTTCAGGATCCAGCTTATCTGTTGCCTCTACACATAAGAGCGTTTCCAAACTTGCTACCAAGGCAATAGTAAATGCGGTGATCCAGATCTCAGGACGGGTAATTACACTAAAATTAGGAAAGCTGAATTGATTCATAAACGAAGCAGCATCATTCGGAATAGGAACACTCACAAGTTGCGCTCCAGATATTGAAAAGGTTTCATTGTCTTTGGTTATAACAAAGAATAAAATACCAACAACAACAGCAACTAGGGGACCCTGTATCAATTTAAATACTTTTGCCTTTTTAGTAAGGACCTTATCCCAAAGGACCAGTATGGCAAGTCCAATAATGGCAACAATGGTTGGGCCCGGACTAATAAAATTTACAGTATTTATAATTTCTGAAAAAGTATTTTCACCGTCTACTTGAAAAAAGGCAAAATCACCTTCCGGGTCTGCATCGTACCCAAAAAAGTGGGGGATCTGTTTCAGGATTATGATGATTCCAATACCTGTTAGCATGCCCTTAATGACAGAAGAAGGGAAGTAATATCCTATGACCCCTGCTTTTAAGATGCCGAGGAGTAACTGTATGGCCCCACCAAGGACTACTGCCACCAAGAAATTCTGATAACCACCTAATGCACCAATAGCGGTGAGTACAATAGCGGCAAGCCCTGCTGCGGGTCCACTCACGCCAATATGGGAGCCGCTTAAGGACCCCACTACAATTCCACCTACGATTCCGGCAATTAAGCCAGAAAATAAAGGTGCTCCGCTGGCAAGCGCTATCCCGAGACACAGGGGAAGGGCTACAAAGAATACGACTATACTTGCAGGTAAATCGTTTTTTAAAGTCTTAAACATAATTGCAAAGTGTTTGATTCCTGAACCATCGGATCAAGATTGTTTAGTATAAAGAAAAAAAAGATGAAATATTAAGGCCCTACCTCAGGAGGTGGTAGTGGAATCTCCGTTGTATAGGACACGTAATACATTTGGTGTTCCCAATTCGCCTGGGAAAAGCTTTTTAAATAAACTATGGATTGCTGCCCGGAGAGACCGGAAAGGATGACCTCTTCACTTTGGTCCTTTTTACTCTGTTCCTGCGGCTCTTCTTCGTTCATATTGATAGATATGAAAGGGCCGTTTACATCTAACAGTTGAAGTACTGGCGGGGCCAGTATTCCTGTTAACCAGGCAGATGTTAAAATGATGAATATAAAAGACTTCATAGACAACTATCACAATGGAAGCTAAAATATAAGAAATAAAGATAAGGTAGTGCGAAGGACCTACTAAAATTCTTTTAACTTTCTTAGTTCTGTGGCAGGGATCCATCCATTTTTGCCATCAGCTAACCTAATTTTATTCCATTCATCCAATTCTTCCTCCACAAAAACTTTGCTCCCTTCATGAAGGTCAAAAAGCGTATTGCTCCTGTTGTTTGGTTCTTCCTTCACGGCGGTTTCGGAAGCAAATATGATCGCAGGGCGGTTTTGTGTAAAGTCACGGTGCTGTATAACAGCGAATAAAATACTCAGTGCCATACTGAGTAAGCATATCATACTTGCTATAAATGCAATCCTTTTCTTATCAGCAAATTGAAAAAAGTAGAAGGCCAGATACAACACTACAAACAAGAACATAAAGATGATCGCAGCATAGGCCCATTGATCAAAGGTGAGGATGTTCTTTACACTTGCCACCATTCTGGAAATAGATGTTTGCGGCATAGGCTCTATGGCATCTATAGTCATATTTTGGGCATATGACAAATTGTTCAATATTTCTGCATCATTGGGATCGAGCAACAGGGCTTTTTCGTAATAAAAAATGCTGGGGCCTATTTTATTTACTTTATAATACGCATTCCCTAAATTGAAATACACTTCGGCAGAATGCTGACCCGACTTCAGAATCTCATGGTAGTTGTCAATAGCGACTTGGTAGTTTCCTTCGTTATAGGCCTTGGTGGCATTATCGAATAAAACATCGTTCTGTGCTATGCCAGCAGAAAAGGTAAATACAAATAGTAATAAAACCCACTTTTTCATATCTACAATTGTTTATCCATGGCTGAAATGACCTCACTAGCCTTGGTGTAATCTTGTTTCATTTGAACCTCAGAAAACGGGCTGTATCTGGCCATCTCACAATTTTTTAACAGGCCAATAAAACCTTCTGTGGTTTCAGTGTCTACTGTTTTTTGAGCTAGTAATGAAGCAACCTTCTCTTTGGCAAATTCGGAGGTCTCAATCTTAAGTTTTGCTTTCAGATAATTGTGAAGTGCCTTTTCCAGGGCGATATAAAAAGCATCTTTTTCTCCTAGTGCCTTTTTAGCTTTGTAAAGGTATTTTCGGGCTAGTTTATTTGCTTTTTTTATTTTATTACCTGCTACATCACTGGCTATAGCTTCTCTTCTCTTTCCAAATACAATAGCTAATGGAATTAAAAGAAGCGGACTTATGAGCAATAGGTAAAATTTGAGAGAGCCAAAAAAGACCGTATTCTTGCTAGGCCTCAAATTGGGCGTTAATTTTATAAAATTGAACTGAGATCCCGTACTTTGAATTACCTGTTTATTATTTTGACCAATGGCAATACTTCCGGAAGAGTTTTCCAACGGGCCTTCCATAACATCTATCATGATCTCCTCAGAAGAAATAGTTTTATACCCTTGAGCTTCAGGGTCAAAGTAACTAAAACTAATAGGCGGAATGGGATATTTACCTTTGAATGAAGGTACTACGGTATATTGATCACTTACCTTTCCCTGCATCCCGGAAAGGGTAGTTCTTACATTTTCATTGAATTCCGGTTCGTACACTTCTAGAGATCCGGGCATTTCCAAAACGGGTAACTGAAAAAGTTTAAGATTGCCTTTTCCTTCTACCTCAACGATGGCCTGTAAAGATTCTGAAGCTTTAAGATTCTTTTTACTTGTGGTAACCTTAAACCTAAAATTTCCCACTGCACCACTAAAATTACTAGGTTGCCCTTGGGTTGGCAAAGGTTTGACCCTTATGGTACGTTGGCCGGCAGAAACAGTCTTATTGGTCTGTGCGTATATAGGCCCGCCAAAAAAATCTCTCCTATTGGTAGGCACCTCCAGCGTTACATCAAGGGATAAAGGTTCAATTTCCAGGGAACCACTTTTCTGGGGATATAACACCACACGTTTTAGAATAACATAACGGTACGATTTTCCATTATAGGTGCCATTTTTAACATTGTAAGAGGTAACAGGGATATCCTGACTCCAGAAATTATTGTAGGTAGGATTGTCCAGGGGACGGAAATTAGACACATTTATAGATGGGCTAACATAGAGCTTGTAAACGACACTTATAGCTTCGTTTAAATAGGGCGTAGCTTTAGAAACTTCTGCAACCAAATGAAGACTTTCATCAGCAACATCATCAGCGGTCATCTGGTCACTAGGCTTGTCTACAGCAGCGGTTACTTCCACTTTCTTGGGAAGTGACTTATAGGTTTTACCGTCTATAACTATAGTTGCTTGTTTAATGGTAAAGTTACCTCGTTCCGTAGGTGCCAGAATGTAGAAATAGGTCTTTGAGTAACTCCTTACACCATTTACCCATGATGAACTGATATTTTGAGAAGGACCCATAAGCACACGGAAACCTTCAAAATCCGGAGGAGTAAAGTTATCCCCATCTTTGTTCATGGTAAATTCTACCCGCAGACGCTCATTGATCCCTAGTTTTTCTTTACTTAAGATAACCTCAAATTCAACAGCCTCTTCATCCTGCGAATACGCAAAGGTTGTCCCTAAAATTAGGAATAGCATACTACACAAATATGTAAGCTTCTGTACCACTACCAATCTTTTGCGGTTTTAACCTTTGGGCCTTTTACCTTTTTCTCATTCATCTTTTCCTGCACCTTGTTTTCTTCATTCTGCATAGCCTCGAGCAGATTTTTTATTTGTTGCGGTGAAAGCTGACTTTTTTTCGGTTCTTTTTGTTCATCTGGCTTTTCACCTTGTTTTGGCTGCTCTTTCTTTTCCTCTCCATCACCCTCTTTATTCTCGTCTTTCTCCTGATCCCCTTCGTCTTTCTCCTTGTTATCTTGTTGCTGATCTTCTTGGTCTTCCTTTTTCTCCTTATCCTCTTTGTCGTCTTTTTTCTCCTCAGGTTCTTTTTTGTCTTCATCACCCTGCTTATCCTTGTCTTTATCTTTTTCAGCTAAGGCTTTTGCAAGAGCCAGATTATACCTGGTTTCTTCGTCCGTAGGGTCATTTCTTAGCGCTTCTTTGTAGGCTTCCACAGCTTTATCATACTCTTCATTCTTCATAAAGACATTGCCCATATTATGGAAGGCTTTGTGTTTTTCGGGCTTTTCAGAGGCTAATTCTCCAACCTGCTTAAATCTTCCAAAAGCTTCTTCCAAGCTTTCGTTCTTATAGTAGGCCGTCCCCAAATTATAGGGGGCAACCACATTCTCATTACTTTTTGAAATTGCCCTGCGGTAGTCTGCTTCGGCGTTTATAAATTCATTGTCCGAAAGTTCTTTATTGGCTTCCCAGGTCAGATCTATCGAGCTTTTATAAGCTTTCTCTTTTTCTTTGCTCACTTCTTCCTGTGCATATACAAAGGAGGCCATAAGCAATAGAATTAGTAATGTATTTGCCTTATTCATGATCCTTCTCATTAAATAGATTCAATCTCTTTAACCACTTTGTTTTTCTGTCTAATATAAATATGTCTAAAAATAGAAAGAATAACCCTGCACCCAAAAACCATTGGAACTGGTCTTTATAATCTGCAAATTGTTTGGCTTCAAATTCCATTTTATCCATTTGATTCAGAGCCTCCTTTATCGTATCTACTGCCTCATCGGTATTGGATCCGTCAATATATTCGCCATTGCCCTTTTCCGCAATTTCTTTCAATATATCTATATTGAGCTTTGTTATTACTACCTCTCCCTCACTATCTTTTTTAAGTTCTTGGGTGATCCCATTTCTTTTGATAGGAATGGGGGCTCCTTTTTCTTTCCCAACCCCAATAGTGAATATTCGTATGCCTTGCTCTACCGCCAGGTCAACAGCATCTATAGCCAGTCCTTCCGAATGATCCTCCCCATCAGACACAATGAACAACACCTTATTGGTCTGTTCTTCATCATCGTAATAGGTGGTAGCCAACTTAATAGCCTCGTCAATGGCAGTTCCCAGAGAGGATAATAGGTCTGTATTGAGGTACTGTAAGAACATTTTTGCCACCCCATAATCTGTAGTTATCGGCAATTGTGGTGTTGCCTGCCCTGCGTAGGCAATAATACCGATCCGATCACTTGCCAGCTGATTAATGATCTCTGAAACCAGGCGTTTTGACTTTTCCAATCTGTTTGGTGCAATATCTTCTGCTAACATACTTTTGGAAACATCTATCGCAAAAACAATATCGACCCCTTCACGCTTAACGGTTTCCAATTTAGTCCCAATCTTGGGGTTGGCCAATCCAAGGATCAAACCTGAGAGTCCCAGAAGTAGAAATAACAATTTCATGATTCCCTTAAAGTTGGATCTGCTGGGGGAAAGTCGCTTCAACAGGGTAGCTTCTGCAAATCTCTGCTGTGTTTTTTTCTTCCAGTACACCATAACGATATACAGCAAAATCATGACCGGAAAGATCAGGAACAAGTATAAGTATGTTGTTTCGTCTATTTGAATCATGGCTTATATAAAACTGCGGAAGAAGGTATTTCTGAATAGCCATTCAGAAAGCAGCAGTACCCCTGCCAGAAGTATCCACGGCCTAAATTTCTCCTCGTTATTATAGTATTTAAATTCTTCTACCTCTGTTTTTTCCAATTTATTGATCTCATCATAGATGGCCTCTAATTTTTTATTATTGGTGGCCCTAAAATATTGACCTCCGGTTACATTGGCTATTTCCTGAAGAAGCGGCTCATCTATTTCAACTTGCCGCATTCCGTATCGGAAAGATCCATCTGCGTTGTAAGCAATTGGGGAAAGCGCATTACCATTAGTTCCAAGGCCTATGGTATAGGTCTTTATCCCAAACTCAACCGCCAGATTGGCTGCTGTCTGTGGTTCTATAAATCCAGAATTGTTCACACCATCTGTTAGTAGGATAATGACCTTTGATGTTGCCTTACTATCCTTTAATCTGTTGACGGAAGTAGCCAACCCCATTCCTATGGCTGTTCCATCTGCCAATTGCCCATATGTTATTTCACGAAGAGCGTTTAACACTATTCCTTTATCACTTGTGATCGGTGTTTTAGTGTAGCTTTCTCCTGCATAAGCAACCAAACCTATTCGGTCACTAGGTCGTTCCCGAATAAAATTAGAAGCTACTTCTTTTAATGCTGCCAACCGGTTTGGTCGCAGATCTCTTGCCAGCATACTAGATGACACATCAATTGCCATCACAATATCGATTCCTTTTGTGGTCTTTGTCCGGGTAGATATTTCCCGCGTTTGAGGCCTTGCCATAGCTGTAATAATAGCAGCGATTGCCAGTAAACGCAATATAAACAACAACGGTTTTAATTTGGGAAGAAGATCGTTCTTGGGAAACCCCTGGATACTCGATATTTTCAGGCTAGCTGTTTCTTCTTTTCGTTTAAAAAAATACCAAAGCAAAGCCAGTGGAAGTCCTAAGAACAACCAGAAAAACTCTGGATTTGCGAATTGAATATTTTCAAACATCTACACCTGTGTTTTTACGTCTATGGAGTTTATTATTCTATTGATGATCTCTTCGGCATAGGAATCCCCCTCTTCCCAGGAGAGCACTATTTGTTGCTTAAATCCCTTTCCTCCGAAAAGTATAATGGCATATTTTCCTTTTACTTTTTCACCAGAACTACCAGTCTGGAACGTACCACTTCCGAAGACTTTAAGTCCGGGTACTCCGGATGCAGAACTAAATTCTTCTTGTTTTGTTATGATGTTTCTGGCACCTTTATCTACAAACTCTTTTAAGACCTCATCTATACTTTTTTGATAATCAGGGTCTGTAGGTTCTACCAACATAGTGGAGGTGGTACCTACTCCCAGCATAGTTTCCGGATTGTAATAGGAAAAAACCTGGGTATTCTTGATCTTATCTTTCTCCTCAGGTGGGATCACCACTTCTTGCCTTATCAAGACCTCAGGAGCAGAGAGATCAATTGGTGGATAACCATAGGAACTGCTAACCCATTCGCCTTCCAATAATCGTTTGGACGGATTGCGAAGTAACGTATCCTGAACATTCTCAAATCCATAGTAGAATACAGACGCTCCAAGGGCAAGGATCACAAGGGCTGCTGCAGAAAAACCTATTTGTATCCATCGCTTTCTCCTTTTTCTTAAAAGTAATGCCTCCTGATAAGCAGCCTCCTGCATTAATTCTTCTTCTGTGGGTTCCGGGATAGCCTCTTTGGTTTTGATCACGATCTGTTCAATAGCTTTCCTGTCTTCTTCGGCTGCGGAGGAAGCTGGTTTAGAGCGCGCAAATTTCACGAGATCTGCAGTTTCCAGTATTTTTTTGAATTGATCTATCGTATCTGCTTCAATTTTAAGGGCCCCTGCATCTTTCATCATTTCCAACTTGGAAATAAGCTGACTTGTTGTACTCTCCAGTGCTGAGATATGCACGTCCTCTTCCAGGTAAGACCTTACAATATCCGTTAGTTCCGAATAGTATTTTTTGTATTCATCCTGAATGATGTAACGAGAATTTTCGAGCCTTTTTAACTCCAAAAGGGCTCGGTCATAAGGAGGAAGAAGAGCCTCTTTTTCATCTTCACTCAATTGTTTTTTTCTAAACAAGAACCAATAAACCAAGCCCGCAATAACCAAAACCCCAAGAATGACCCAAATAAAAAACGGAACGTTTATGGTATTTTTTTCTACGGGAATCAGTGGCTTAATATCATAAAACTCCCTCGTAATAGTGTCTACCTCAATGGAGGTCACCTGTATTTTTAAGGAATCTGTAAAATATCCTTTTCCATCTATCTCTATTCGCTGTGTAGGCAGGGTGTAAGAACCAGAATCGAATTGTGTTAGCGCATAGATCTTTTGAAGCGTCATGCGGTCTAGTTGCCTTGTGGTATCTGTTTTAAAGGCCTCCACAGTTTCCAATGGAGAAAAGGTTTGACCTTCAGGAAAGATCACTTGGGCCGTAGTGTCTGCCTCTACGGTCACCAGAAATTGAATTTGTTCCCCGATCTTTATGGAAGTGGTGTCTACAGTAGTGCGTACCCGTGGTTCTGTCTGTGCATTTACAGTAAGGGCACATAACATAAAAATTAGGACAAGTGAACCACCAAATGGTATCACTTCCTTAAATTTTAAATATGTTTTAGAACTGCTCATTATTTTTGTTACCCTCTTTGCTTAAAATATCCCAGTAATTTTTTTACATAACTTTCATCTACCCTGCAATCCAATATACCTGCACCTGATTTTGTAAAGGCATTCTTAAAGTAGCTCACCCTATCCCTGTAATGGGTTTCATAGGCACTACGCACTTTTTTGGATTGTGTATTTACAACATGTACCTCACCGGTCTCAGCATCTTCCATCTGTACCATTCCCAGGTTAATGATGTTCTCCTCATTGGGATCATAGACCCTTATTCCTGTAACATCGTGTTTATTGCCTACGATCTTCAAGGTGCGCTCATAGTCATCCATCATAAAATCTGAAAGGATAAAAACGATGGCCTTTTTTTTCATCACATTGGAGAGGTATTTTAAGGCTTCCGTAAGATTGGTCTTTTTACTGTGCGGTTTAAACTCAAGCAATTCGCGAATGATCCTTAGAATATGACTCTTACCTTTTTTTGGAGGAATGAACAATTCAATTTCATCTGTGAATAAGATCATCCCCACTTTATCATTGTTCTGGAGTGCTGAGAATGCCAGTGTAGCGGATATTTCTGTGATCACGGCTTTTTTGAACTGATTTACCGTTCCAAATAACTCGGAACCACTAATATCTACCATGAGCATTAAAGTAAGCTCCCTCTCTTCTTCAAAAACTTTTACGAACGGTTCGTTATATCGGGCAGTAACATTCCAGTCAATAGAGCGAACGTCATCTCCAAACTGATACTGCCGAACCTCACTAAAGGTCATACCTCGTCCCTTGAAGGTAGAATGGTATTCTCCCCCAAAAATGTGGTCGGATAACCGACGGGTCTTGATCTCTATTTTACGAACTTTTTTGAGTAGTTCTTTTGTATCCATGGGTTCAAGTTTTAGCAGGTTGGTTCAAAAGGTAACAGTTGAACTTATTTTCAAACATTGAACTTTTAGGGCACTTCAATTTCGTTAACAATACGATTGATGATCTCCTCCGAGGTGACACTTTCGGCTTCAGCCTCATAGGTTATTCCAACTCTGTGCCTTAAGACATCGTGTATGACTGCCCTTACATCTTCTGGCACTACATAACCTCTTCGTTTTATAAAAGCATAGCACTTGGCAGCAATCGCTAAGTTTATACTTCCCCGCGGGGATGCTCCAAAGCTTATAAGGGGTTTGAGATCTTCCAGGTTATATTTTTCAGGATAGCGAGTGGCAAAGACAAGATCGAGAATATATTTTTCAATTTTTTCGTCCATGTAGACGTCCCTTACTGCCTTTTGAGCACTCAGGATCTGTTTAACTGTAATGACCGGCTTTACCTTTTCAAATGCTCCCTTCAAATTCTGCCGAATTATCATTTGCTCTTCATTCATCTTTGGGTAGTCTATCACCGTTTTTAACATAAATCGGTCTACCTGTGCCTCCGGTAAAGGATATGTTCCTTCCTGCTCAATAGGGTTCTGAGTGGCCATAACTAAGAATGGGGCATCCAAAGAAAAGGTTTCATCTCCAATAGTTACCTGTCGTTCCTGCATAGCCTCCAGCAATGCTGATTGTACCTTAGCAGGGGCTCGGTTAATCTCATCTGCCAACACGAAATTGGCAAAAATGGGGCCTTTTTTAATGGAAAAATCATTCACCTTCATATTGTAGATCAGAGTACCTACTACATCTGCCGGCAAAAGGTCTGGTGTAAATTGAATACGGCTAAAACTTCCCTTAACTGCTTTTGACAATGTGTTGATGGCCAATGTTTTTGCCAGGCCGGGAACCCCTTCCAATAAAATGTGACCCTGGCCAAGAAGTCCTATCAGTAATCGTTCTGTCATATGCTTTTGACCTACGATCACTTTATTCATCTCCATCATCAGTAGATCTATAAAGGCACTTTCCTGGGCAATTTTCTCATTTACTGCACTTATATCCACCGTATTGTTTTCTTCCATAATTATCTTTTAATATTTGTCTATCAATCTATTAGATCAAAGGATATGCAAAATGAAAATTTATTCATTCAATGCCTGTTAATGATTGGTTAAAAAATTTCGGGAACCCCAAGTTTTATGAAGTATTTAAGGGATTTTTAGTAATTTCACTCGTCTATGAAAACACCTTCAAAATATTCCAGAATTATTGCCGGAACGATGACTTGGGGAAGTTGGGGAAAACAGCTTTCTAAAAACGAGATGATCTCTTTAATGAATCATTGCCTGGAACACGGCATCACCACTTTTGACCATGCCGATATCTATGGGGCATATGGCAATGAAGAAGAATTTGGAAAGGCATTTTCTGAAAGCAGAATCCAACGGGAGGATATTGAATTGATCAGCAAGTGCGGCATTCAATATGTTTGTGAAACCAGGAATAATGTAACCAAGCATTATGAGTATTCAACAGACTATATCATATGGTCTGCAGAACGTTCTCTGGAAAAATTACATACGGAGTATTTAGATCTGTTTTTATTACACAGGCCGAGCCCGTTGATGGATCCTGAACCAATAGCTGAGGCTGTTGAACGGCTGATGAGCAGCGGCAAGATTCGTGCTTTTGGAGTATCTAATTTTACTCCTTCTCAGATTGAAATGATAGAGACGGCAGTTGCGGTGAGTGCCAACCAGGTAGAATGTTCTCTTACCGCCGAGGGGGTAATGTATGACGGCACTTTAGATGATTGTATCACTAAGAAAAGAGTGGCCATGGCATGGTCTCCTCTGGGGTCGTATTTTAGAGAAGATTCCGAAAGAACCCAAAGAATTAAGGAAGTGATGCTCCCGTTCAAGGAAAAGTATCAGGCTAGTGAGGACCAATTGATCCTTGCCTGGCTAATGAAACATCCTGCACATATACATCCTGTTGTTGGGACAACCCATATGGACAGACTGGCCGATAGTATAAAGGCCTCTGAAATCAACATGGAACTGGAAGACTGGTTTACACTCTTAACGGCATCTCAAGGGCATAAAGTTCCCTGACAGATATAAATTTAATTGCTATGAATAAAACAGCATTTATTACAGGGGCAACAAGTGGCATTGGTATGGCCACCGCCAAACTTTTCGCTTATCATGGGATATCTCTGGTACTTTGTGGAAGGCGACAGGCAAATCTGGATTCCCTGGCGAAGGAGCTTAGTGCCCATACTAAAGTACATACCCTCAATTTTGATGTGAGGGAAAAGGAGTTGGTAGAAGCAGCAATAGAATCGCTTCCCAAGGAATTTGCGACCATAGACATTTTAATCAATAATGCCGGGAATGCCCATGGCTTGGATCCCATTCAATCCGGAGATCTCACAGACTGGGATGCGATGATCGACATCAATGTAAAGGGCCTGCTATATGTGTCCAGGGCCATAATACCAGTGATGGTTACTAATAGATCCGGGCATATCATCAATATAGGTTCAACGGCTGGGAAAGAGGTCTATCCAAATGGAAATGTTTACTGCGCCAGTAAACATGCCGT
Source organism: Eudoraea sp. (assembly GCA_024639765.1). Lineage (GTDB taxonomy): Bacteria > Bacteroidota > Bacteroidia > Flavobacteriales > Flavobacteriaceae > Muriicola. The sequence goes on along the minus strand of JAHEHU010000001.1, from coordinate 23,384 downwards.
AGATGCCATAAATCAAGGGATGCGTTTAGACCTCAATGAATATGGTATTCGGGTAGGTTCCGTAAATCCTGGTCTGGTGGAGACTGAATTTAGTGAGGTGCGTTTTAAAGGGGATGAGAAACGTGCCGAAAAAGTGTATCAGGGCTATCAACCATTACTACCCGAAGACATTGCAGATATCATATACTTTGTAGTCACCAGACCCTACCATGTAAACATTGCCGACCTGGTGGTGATGCCAACGGCTCAGGCAAGTAGTACCATTGTGAAGAAACAAGTATGATCAACAAACGCCTGCTGGTAAAAAACCTTTTGGCTCACAATGATGAGAACAGTTTTTATGATAAAAAACGCTTCATAGATATTGGTCAGAAAGAAGGGAAGGCTAAATTTTTAAAGCACGTTTGCGCCCTGGCTAACAGTAATCCCGAAAACAATTCTTATATCGCCATAGGTGTAGAAGACGAGGACAACAAAATAGTTGGTGTCGATTTTTTTGATGATAGTAAGATACAGAATCTTGTCAATGCCTATTTAGACAATCCGCCATTAATAGCGTATGAAAATATTCCATTTCCACATCTTCCGGAAGGAAAAGTGGTTGGCTTAGTGACTATCCGATCTAATGGTAAAGTCTGTTCGTTACGAAAGAACATTTGGAAATATTATGGTGGTGCTGTCTTCTTCAGAGAAGGGAGCATAAGTATGCCCAAAGCCTTCGATATAGACCTGAAAGACCTGAATTCGGCTACCGTGGCTACCATAGAGCACCACGCACGTAACAATATTGAACTTACCTTGGATGGGGTGATCGACTTTCTCAATTACCGTCATAAAGACCTCAGCAGCAACTACAAAGTTTTTAAAGAACAATTTGTGATCTGTTGGGCAGGGAATAAGAAAAAGGTAAAGGACAAGACCTATTATTCGCGGGTAGATATAGAATTGATCAATGAGCAGGTAAAATTATTTTACTCAACGCTCGATGAGATCAGCATTCACTTTACAGATAATTCTTTTACCATCACTGAATATGTGCAACTGGGCCTCGGCAGAGAGCAACGGTACTTTCCTTTGGAGAAGGTGAGGATTGGCTTTCAGGATAATGGTACATACCAGATTTCTGGAGAACTGATCTTCGAACCCCCACAATACGACAGGAAGACCTTACATCATATCTATAATGCCAACAATTCGCTGGTCCAAAAAATTCAAAAAAACAGAACGCTTACTAAGACCGAGGTCTCAGATCTGAAACTGGCACCTGCTACTTATCTCATTTGTTATTTAAATGGCTTTGAAGAAGCAAAGGAACAAATGGAGATCCTGAGAGGCCTAATCAGATCGAGGGAGGAAACAGTATACAACAACCTCAAGGAATCGCTGCGTATCTTGCGGAAAGTACGCTACAATTAAGGCTTCGTAAGCCAAAGGATATCGTAGGGTTGCACTTCCACCAGGCCGCTATGTAAGGACCTTTTTCTATTGGTAAGAAGATCATGGAGTACTCCTTCTTTTATATATCCCAATGATACGAGTATGGAGGCATCTATTATCTGTGGGTGTTCATCAAAATTGGCAAGGATGCAGACCCCATTTTTCTTTTTCCCCGTACGTTCATAGAGCAGCAAATGTGGGTTACGGGGATCGTGCAAGACCACATTATTGGTATCTGAAAACAGTTTTGTTTTCTTTCTCAGAGAGATCATATGTGTAAGTCCTTGGAAAATAATGGAGGCTGGCCTGTCATCTTCCTTTAATTTAGCGACTGCTCCCCAATCGTGTGCAGGTCTGTTCACCCATCTGCTATCTTCCTTTTTGTGATCATTATTCAAATAGGAATAATCATTCAGGGTTCCAAGTTCATCGCCGGCATAGATCAATGGAATCCCTCCAAAAGACAAAATGATACCGTGAAGCATCAGGATCTTTTTTATGGCTATTTCAATAGCTTCCTCCTGGCTGTTGCGCATTGCTTTTTCAAGGCCTAATAAGGAGGCACAACTCCCTGTTATCCTTCCATCACCGGTAGACGGATTATACATAAAAGTATATCCAATAGCCGGACTCCAATCTAATTTCTGACAATAGTAATCCAGTAAAAACGAACGGTGAAGCCACGGATCCCACCCAATTTCCGAGATATACTGATCTTCTAATCCAAGGCCAATATCATCATGGCATCGAACATAATTTATCCAGGTTGTTTCTTCCGGTTTTCCCGGACTGTTCTGAAGGGTCTTGGTAAGCAGCAAGGTTTTTTTAGTTGCAATAGAATTCCACAATAACGCCATTAAAGAGGCGTTGTAGGCAACTTCACACTCATTCCCTTTCCTGTTTCCCTCTCCAAAATACTTAATAATATCCTTAGGGGCCACTATAGCTTCTGCCAGAAATATAACACCGGGTGTAATGGTTTGCAAACACATTCGGAACAAGGTAATGAGCAAATGGGCCTCTGGCAGGTTCTGTGAATTTGTTCCAATTTTTTTCCACAGAAACGCAAGGGCATCAAAACGGACTACATCAACTCCGTTGTTCACCAAAGCGACCAGGTTAGACAACATCTCTAAGAACACTTTTGGATTGGAATAGTTGAGGTCCCACTGATAGGTATTAAAAACCGTCATTACCCAACGATCTATTTCTTTCCGGTATGTAAAGTTTCCGGGCGATGTAGCCGGGAATACCTCTGGCAAGGATGCTTCAAATGCATCTGGAACGGTCCTATCCGGAAACATATAATAATATCCCTGATATTTAGGACTTCCCTTCAGAGCTTTTTTCGCCCAGGGATATTCATCGGAGGTATGATTCACCACAAAATCGAGCATGAGATAAATACCATTCTCTCTTAATTTGGAAGTGAGAGAAAGCAGATCTTTCTTAGAACCAAACCGACGGTCTACGGCTGTATAACTATTAACAGCATATCCGCCATCATTTTCCCCTTTGGGTCTGGTAGTTATCGGCATGAGGTGGAGGAATGTTATTCCTAATTCCTTGAAATAGGGGATCTTTTCTTCTATCCCTTTCAAGTTCTTATTGAATAGGTCTACATATAATTGCATCCCCACCATTTTTTCGGACTGATACCAGTTTCCCTTCTTAAGTAACTGAAGGTCTCTGTTTTTTAGTTCGTCCGATCTGGTTTCAAACAATACAGGGAGTAATTCCTGAAGTTCTTTAAAATAAGTGTTGTGTTTGGGATCGCTGTAAAGGCTGTAAAACAATTCCCTGATAAGCGGAAGGTTTGTAGCAACACGAAGATCAAAAAGTTTTTGAAGGCTACCCTTTTGGAGATCCTTCAGGTCTTTTGAGGCAAGCTTCCTGTGAAGTGCTGTTTGATTCATTTCGAAGCGTACAATTGACGTTCATCTGGCAGAGATTCAATAGCCCCATACCCCGTTGTTGTTATTGCTCCGGCCTTATTGGCATTAACAACCATATCCATAAGAAGCGTATCATTTTCTAAAATATGATCATGGGTTGGGAGCGTACTGATCTGCTGTAATAGACATCCAATAAATGCATCCCCAGCTCCGGTTGTATCTACAGGAGTCACGGGAATACTTGGAATGGTCTGCTGAGAGTTTTTGGTGCTTACATAGGTGCCTTCAGAACCCAGGGTAACCGCAATGATCTTGGCGCCAATAGTATGCAGCTCAGCACATGCCTCGGTAAGTGAACTCTTTTTTGATATCATTTGAGCCTCTTCCAGACTAAATTTACACAAATGAGATTTCTCTATATAAGGCATGCTTTTTTTAATAAAAGTAGCTTCGTTATCTTTCCACAGATCGGCACGGAAATTGGGATCGAAACTTATAAAGGCATTCTCGGTAATTGCGTCGAACAGGTAATGTCCGTAAGCTTTTTCCAAAGGCCCTCCCAAGAGCGCGGTAGCTGCACCTAAATGAATCATTTGATCTTTGAAAGCAACTTTAACCGAAGAATCATACGTTAATTCCCTATCGGCCCCTCTAGAAAATACAAAGTCGCGTTCCCCGTTTTCTGCCAATGAAACAAAAGCGAGGGTTGTGAAAATCTGTGATCTTTGCACAAGGGAAAGATCTACATCGCATTCCTCTAAGGTATTTAGTAAAAAAGTTCCAAAGGGATCTATTCCCACACATCCTATAAAGGCACTTTTACCGCCTAATTTAGATATGGCGCATGCTACATTAGCGGGAGCCCCGCCAGCTTTTTTAGTAAAGAGGGAAGCCTTTGAAAGATCGGCCCCCTGTTTTTCAGCGACAAAATCTATTAATAATTCTCCGATACAATAAATTCGTTTCGATGGCATAAAATGGCCTCTGTGGTTTAGGAGTTACAAAAAACGTGAAAATTACAGTGCAATATAAACCATGTCATGTAGAATTTATAGAAATAGGATGAGAATGCAGGTTTTTTAGTACCACCACATGGAGTTCCTATGATAATTTGCGATTTTTGTAGCATGAGAACATTGGTCATAGGAGACATTCATGCAGGAGTAAAAGGCTTGCAGCAGGCATTGAAAAGAGCCAACATACAGCAGAGCGATCTGCTGATTTTTTTAGGAGACTATGTGGATGGGTGGAGTGAAGCCGCTGAAACGGTTACTTTTCTCATGGAATTACAACAGAAGCATACATGTATCTTTCTTAGGGGCAATCACGATGATCTTTGTTATCACTGGTTGGAGACCGGAGAAGACAATCCCTTATGGTTAATGAACGGAGGACAGGCAACCATTGATTCTTATGAAAGAGCCGGGAATGAAATCAGGAAAGCACATCTTTTATTTTATGAGGGGCTTCGAAATTATTATTTGGACAAGGAACAAAGACTTTATTTACATGCCGGATTCACCAATCTTAAGGGAGTAGATTTTGAATATTTTTCCAAGACATTCTACTGGGATCGCACCCTTTGGGAGTTGGCACTTTCTTTAGATCCCGGAATACCCAGGGAAAGCGTTTATTATCCTAAACGCCTCACTCATTACAAAGAGATCTATATTGGTCATACTCCTTTAAGCAAAATAGGAAAGACCGAACCATACCGGGCCGCTAATGTTTGGAACATTGACACTGCAGCGGCGTACAAAGGTCCTTTAACGATCCTAGATGCAGATACCAAGGAATTTTGGCAAAGCGATCCGGTATACTTATTTTATCCCGAAGAGCAGGGCAGAAACTAAATTTTGGTATTCTTTTAATAGAATTTCCTTTATTAATTATCGTACTTTGTGGAGTAACATGGAACAAATGAAGAATATTCGACTAGAAGTGATGGATGCTATTGAGCCAAAAGTATCCGGGTTTATGGATGATTTCCTTATACCTGCAGATGAGATTTGGCAACCTTCGGATTTCTTGCCCGATTCTCAATCGGACGGATTCTTTGATCATGTTGAACAGATTAGAGAAGAGGCCAAGGAATTGGGATATGATTTTTGGGTAACTCTGGTAGCCGATACCATTACTGAGGAGGCGTTACCAACCTATGAGTCATGGCTTATGGATGTAGAGGGGATCAATCAGCATGCCAAGGAAAACAATGGCTGGTCTAGATGGGTGCGGGCATGGACAGCAGAAGAGAACAGACATGGGGACGTATTAAATAAATACCTGTATCTGTCTGGCAGAGTGAATATGAAAGAGATAGAGATCTCTACGCAGCATTTGATCACCGATGGTTTTGATATTGGAACAGACAGGGATCCGTACAAAAATTTTGTTTACACCACCTTCCAGGAATTGGCCACCAATATTTCCCATAAAAGGGTAGGGAAGATGGCAAAGAAAAAAGGGAATACCCTTTTGGGTAAAATGTGCTCCATTATTGCAGGAGATGAGATGCGTCATCACCTGGCATACCGCGAATTTGTGAAGACTATCCTTGGCCATGATCCCAACGGAATGGTCCTGGCCTTCGCAGATATGATGAAGCATAAAATTGTGATGCCTGCCCATTTTCTGAGGGAATCTGGAGGCACTATAGGAACGGCCTTTGAAAATTTTTCAAATTGTGCGCAACGACTAGGGGTCTACACTTCTCAGGATTATATTGAGATCTTGCAAAAATTAAATGCCTATTGGGATCTTGGGTCACTCAGAAGTTTAAGTTCAGAAGCAGAAAAGGCCAGAGATTATCTAATGAAACTTCCGGAGCGATTAATACGCATCTCGGAACGCATGAAATTTCCAGAGGATCAGTACCGGTTTAGCTGGGTTCAAGCTAATGGAATGCTATAAGAAACCCGCCTTTTAAAGCGGGAATTTTCTATAATTTGCCATGTTTATGATCATGCTGCCATTTGGCCAGATCCTTCCATTTCCCCTCGGCAGCCATTTTTGCTTGCATGGGCCATGAGGCAGGGTCGTGAACTTTATACCGATCCCCTCCGGAATCCAAAACCTCCTGACATTTAGCTACTGATGTCTCAGACAGTGTCTGCCAGGAAATAATTTCGAAATTATGGAAAAGGCTTCGGATCTTAGGCCCAATACCTTCTATCAAAGATAAATCGTTGAATTTTACTGCTTTGCCAAGAGCCTCTTTAGCAGCCTGTGCATCGAACGCTTGAAAGGCATCATTATTCAATGCAGAACCGGCTGCCAGCTTTTGTTCACAGTTAGCCAGATCTGCCTTGGCCTTTTCATATTGCTGTTTTAGATCTTTAATTTCTGAAGAATAATCAACAGTTGGGTTAGACCCTCGACCAATAAGATAGCCAAAGAAACCACAAATTAATCCAACGGCCAATGGAATAAGCCAGCACCAGATATCCATATATTCTAAATCCATAGGAAATGTGTTTTAATTTCTTAGTGTATTGTTTGTTTGATCACAGCCACTAGGTAAAAGATTTGTTCTTTCTGCATATACCAGAAATCTGTTATAAAGCACATTGACTGCAGTAATTAACAAAAAAATAGACACCTGCGAGCAGGGTGATTATAAATCCAATGATGTTTGTTGTTTTTTTAGACATGGAATCATTATTAGATGTATTTTCTTACAAGGTATTAAAAATTCAGATAACAGCTATAGGGTATTTTTTAGAAGTTTTTCATTCCCACTATCAAATAAATATACTCAAAAGAGAACATTATAGATCAAATTTTATGCCTTGTGCCAGTGGTAATTCTGTAGTGTAGTTAATAGTATTGGTTTGCCTTCTCATATAAACCTTCCAGGCATCAGATCCAGATTCACGACCACCGCCAGTTTCTTTTTCGCCACCAAATGCACCCCCTATTTCAGCTCCGGAAGTTCCAATATTCACATTGGCAATACCACAGTCGCTGCCTGATGCTGCTAAGAATTGCTCCGCTTCTCTTAAATTGCTGGTCATTATAGCCGATGACAATCCTTGTACCACACCATTTTGAAGGGCAATGGCATTTTCAACCTCTCCTGAATAGGACAACAGATAGAGAATAGGAGCAAAAGTTTCGTGCTGTACAATACTAAACGAGTTTTTGGCCTCTGCGATCGCCGGCTTTACATAACAACCACTTTCATATCCTTCTCCTTGAAGAACACCACCTTCTACCAGAAGTTGACCTCCTTGAGCCACAACTTCTTCCAAGGCATTTTTGTAGGCAGCTACTGCGTCTGTATCTATAAGCGGCCCTACGTGATTAGTCTCATCTAGCGGATTCCCAATACGCAATTGAGCATAGGCATCAACCAGGGCTTCTTTTACTTGTCCGTATATAGATTCATGGATGATCAGTCTTCTTGTGGACGTACAACGTTGCCCTGCAGTTCCTACAGCCCCAAATACAGCACCAATGACAGTCATTTTTATATCGGCATTTGGGGTTACGATAATGGCATTGTTCCCACCTAATTCCAAAAGTGATTTCCCCAATCGGCTACCAACAGCCTGTGCAACTATTTTTCCCATGCGGATAGATCCTGTAGCAGAGATTAACGGAATTCGCTGATCATGGGTCATATATTCACCTACTTTATAATCTCCGTTTATGAGACAAGAAATTCCTTCAGGAAGGCCATTCTCCTTCAGTACATCGGCAATGATATGCTGACATGCAATTCCGCATAGAGGCGTTTTTTCTGAAGGTTTCCAAATACATACATCACCACATACCCAGGCAAGTGCAGTATTCCATGCCCATACGGCCACAGGGAAGTTAAACGCAGAAATGATCCCTACCACCCCGAGCGGATGGTATTGCTCGTACATTCGATGCCCTGGTCGCTCAGAGTGCATGGTAAGTCCGTGTAATTGTCTGGACAGTCCTACTGCAAAATCACAGATATCGATCATTTCCTGAACTTCTCCCAGGCCTTCCTGATATGACTTTCCCATTTCGTATGAGACCAGTTTCCCTAGGGGTTCCTTTAATTCTCGCAAACGCAGACCAAATTGCCTCACTATTTCACCACGCTGTGGAGCCGGTTTTAGTCGCCATGTTTTATACGCCTCTGTTGCGGCTGCCATTACCTTATCATAGTCTTTTTTGGTAGTTGTCTTTACACCGGCAATTCTACTTCCATCTACCGGGGAAAAAGAATCTAAAGTCTCACCTGTTGAAAAGAAATGAGAACCCGTGGAAGTGCCTTCATTAAGGTCTTTAATATTTAGTGCTTTAAGGGCCTTTTGGATCCCTGAATCAACTGTTGCCGTTGCCATTATTGTGTGTTTTTAAAAAGATTAGTACGTTGTATTGCAAAGCTACGAATATTTCGAATCTTGCGGGTGCAATTGCCGCAAATCCGTCCTAAAGAAAACTTATATGATATGCAGTAGTATGAGAGCGATAAGGGCAGGTAGCGCCTGGACAAAAAAGATCTTTTTAGAAACGCTAAATGCACCGTACACCCCAGCGATTATCACACAACTAAGGAAGAAGATGGATACATAGAAGCGCCATGGTCCATCCTCAATAAAAAAGGTCCAGATCAATCCGGCCGCAAGAAAACCATTGTATAAGCCTTGGTTGGCAGCAAGGGTCCTTGTAGGTTCAAAAAGATCTTTTGGGAACTTTTTAAAAATCTTTGGCGCTCTGCTGGTCCAGGCAAACATTTCGAGCCAAAGGAAATACAAATGTAAAAGTGCTGTTAGTCCAATGAGGATCTTTATTGCCAATGCCATAGGGAATGGATGTCTATTAACTTTTTTCTGCTACGAACCTTGGGTCCGTTTTCATGATGGTACCACAATTATTACAGGTTCTCAAAGACTTGGAGCCATAAAAGTGCTCAAAGTGCTTTAAAAAGTCCTGCTCAATATCTTTGAGGGTAAAATAAACTTCATATAATTTGTGATTGCAGGTATCGCAAAACCAGAGCAAACCGTCTTTCGCCTGTTGGTCGGCGCGTTTTCTTTCAATCACGAGGCCTATAGAATCTTTGTGTCTAACAGGGGAATGAGGAATTTTAGCGGGATGCAGATACATATCACCGGGCCCCAGTTTCATGCTTTTTTTCACGCCATCTTCTTGCACCAGCACTTCAATATTTCCTTCTAATTGATAGAAAAGTTCCTCTGTCTCATTGTAGTGATAGTCCTTGCGTGCATTTGGGCCTGCTACGATCATTACAATATAATCCCCGGCATCTTTATATAGATTTTTATTTCCTACCGGAGGTTTTAGCAAATCGCGGTTTTCCTCAATCCATTGAGTAAGATTAAATGGGGGTTGTATGGCCATATTTAAGTATTAAATGTCAGAAAAGGTAAAAGTAGAACTCCTTCTATCAAAAATAAGAAAAGTAACTGGTATGTAGCCCTCTATTTAAAGAACAGCTGAGTATAGAAATAATCTCCGTTTGCGCTAATTTTTACACTAATAGCCGTGTGGGTGAAGTCGGCTTCCATTGTACTCTTGTGATTAGGGCTCTCCAACCAACCTTGAAAAGCTGCAGCAGCCGTAGGATAATCCTTGGCCACATTTTCTGCTATTTGTTTGGCATTGGTTTCAGCAGCAATTTTGGAAGCACGGGAACTAAAATTATCATGGCTTATGGTTCCTTTAGAGATCATATAATCTGTATGGAGGTTGGCATGCTCGTAGGCCAGGGCACTAAATTCTAAAGGTGTGGCACCAAGCGAATTTCTATGGGAATTTACAATACCGAGTAGCTCCTGCTCAACGGCCACGGCATTTACCGCCACAGGAATGGTTTCACTATTTATAGATTCCTTGCTACAAGAAACTATCAACAGGATGCTTAAAGCCAGGAAAGCTGTATGCAGACTTCTTTTCATATAGTGTTACTCGCAAGCAGGTAGAAAAGAAGTGGGGGTTCTCGTGTACTTCAAATTTTATTGAAGTCTGTAATAATACTAAAAATGATTTAAGCAAGGTATTAAATGAAGGATTTATTCGATGAAATGCACTTCCGGGACCAATCAATTAATTTTAATAGTGCCTCTGGTTCATCGGATGTTACTATCTAATTGTTTTATTCAGCGCTTTGGTCACTATCGGTATCCGATTTTATAACGGCACTAAAGACCAGATCGCCAATATTGCGTATGGGTTCATAGAGTACCGATTCGGATTTGGTGTCCTCATTGATCACTCTGAGATTTTTGTTTACGCTCTCCAGGAAGATCAAAAGTGCCCCAAGGATAATGGCCACTTTCAAAATACCAAATAGCCCACCTGCAATTTTATTAAGCAGGCCCAACATGGCAAATTCAGCAATCTTGGTAAGTAATTTCCCTGCCATGACCACTACAATAACAATAATAAAAAAGGTAATAATAAAGGATAGAAGACTCATGGTGCGTTCATTCCAATCCCAATGAGACGCCATATAATTACCCACTATATATGAAAAATGAATGGCCCCGTATAAGCCGGCTATCAATGCCAGGATTGAGGCAAGTTCTACCAGAAGACCGTTTTGCACCCCTTTAAAAAGACCATAAAGTAATAGCAAACCCAGAACAATATCAATAAAACTCACAAGATGTTGTTTTATACAAAGATAGAACTTTGATTTGTACCTTTGAACCTTCAATAATTCATCATTTTACCCCTTGTAATAGCGTATATATGGGCAGAGACAAGATACTTAAGGAACAATGGGAACTATTGGTTCACAGACTTTCTTCCCAATTTTCAGATGGAGATCCCCTTGATTTGGATGCCATTATTTATTTGGTTGGAATTCAGGAACTGGGGCAGTACCACAAGAAGTACAAAAAGGATGAAAAGATCAACCTGATGCATATTGCCATATGCAGATTGCTTGAACCTTACGGATACTATGAGTTCGAATTCTTCGATGAACAAGGCTGGCCCCACTACAAAATAAAAGAAGCCCTACCACCATTGAAGGCCGGAGAACAATCTGTCTTGATGAAGGAAGCCATAGTAGGGTATTTTTTGGAAAAAGAGTATATCCAATGAACCAACAACTCCCATACTATGCCGTGATCTTTACCACACTAAGGAAAGAGGGAGAACATGGATATGTAGAGATGGCCCGTAAAATGGAGTCTCTGGCAGAAAAACAACCTGGTTTTCTCGGTTTTGAATCGGCCAGAAGTGAGAAGGGAATCAGTGTAAGTTACTGGGAATCCCTGGAAGCTGTCCGCTTATGGAAGAATCATAGTGAACATCTAGTAGCTCAGGAGAAAGGAAAAGAATTGTGGTATCAATGGTATAAATTACGTATTTGCTTAGTAGAGAGGGAATACGAGTTTGGCCATCTATAGTTAACAGTAGCTTAAACTTCTAAATTTTGTGTATCCTTTGTAGTAACCTATTTTTATAAAGCTATTTCTAAACAAAGATTCTACGAATGAAAAAAGCGATTCCTTTTTCTAATTTGAACAGGGCAACTACCGTTGAAAAAATTGCCAAAGAACATTTTGATATTGTAGTTATTGGAGGAGGGATCACAGGTGGAGGAATTGCGCTCGATGCGGCATCTCGTGGCTTAAAAGTGCTGTTGTTGGAGAAGGGCGATTTTGCCTCAGGCACAAGTAGCAAATCTACCAAACTCATTCATGGGGGGCTGCGATACCTGAAACAATTCGATTTCTGGCTGGTAAAGGAGGTAGGTTCCGAAAGAGCCATAGTTCATAAATTAGCGCCCCACCTGGTATTACCGGAGAAAATGCTTTTACCACTTATTGAAGGGGGCTCCTATGGGAAATGGCTCACTTCTGTTGGTTTAAAAGTGTACGATATCTTGGCCCAAGTTTCAGGAGATGATAAACGAAAAATGCTGGAGAAAAAAGAGGCATTGGCCCTGGAACCACTATTGCCTAAAAAAAAGGTAAAAGGAGCAGGCTATTACGCAGAATACCGTACAGATGACGCCCGTCTTACCCTGGAAAATATCAAAACCAGTTTAAAATACGGGGCAGAGGCCCTCAATTATGCCGAAGTGACCAACTTTATGTATAGGGAAGGTCTTGTAAAGGGGGTAACAGTGAAAGATTGTATATCAGGAGATGAGTTTTCGGTAAATTCCAACTATGTTGTAAGTGCTACGGGTCCATGGGTAGATGAACTGAGGAGCATCAACAATTCCAAAAAAGGAAAACGTTTACATCTTACCAAAGGGGTCCATGTTGTATTTCCACATAACAAATTACCGGTAAATCAGTCTGTGTATTTTGATGTGCCAGACGGCCGTATGATTTTTGCTATTCCCAGAGGAAAGGTAACCTATGTAGGCACTACAGATACCAATTACAACCTGGACAAGGATAAGGTAGAAACCGATATGGCCGATGCTATTTATCTCATTGCAGCGGTAAATAATATGTTCCCCAGCATCAATTTAGAAATGGAGGATATTGAATCTTCCTGGGCGGGGCTGCGCCCCCTCATCCATGAAGAAGGAAAGTCTACTTCCGAACTTTCACGCAAGGATGAGATCTTTACCTCAGACACCGGACTTATAAGTATCGCCGGCGGAAAATTGACCGGCTACAGGAAAATGGCAGAGCGTGTGGTGAACAGGATCACAAGAACAATGGAAGAAGAGCAAGGCGAGAAAGTACCAGAATGTCTTACCGAAACCATACCGCTGTGTGGCAGCAAATTCAAGACATACAAAGAAGTAAAAAAGTATATCGCAGCAATTTATGAACGTATTAGGGCAGATAACTTCACCAAATATGATGCCTGGTATCTGGTGACCAATTACGGGGTCCAAACAGAGGCTATTCTTAATTTTTATAAAGCCAGAAAAGAAAAAGACATCTCGATTCGTATGGCCCTTTCAGAATTGGAGTTTGCAATTGCCTATGAAATGGTGCAATCTCCGATGGACTTCTTTATCCGAAGAACAGGACGGTTATATTTTGATATACAAAGTGTACGAAGTTTAATGGAGCCGGTCTGTTCGGAATTGCAGAGGGTTTTCAAAACAGATGAGGCTAAGGTGCAGGAATGGAAGGAAACAATGGAAACTATCTTAAAATCGCATTCCGATTTTTCGTTAGAAAGAATGTAACCTAACAGGATCTTTATTTTCCTTTAATCAAGGAGGTCTGTCAGTCTTTTAAAGGTCTTTCGTGCATTCTCTTTTTGATATAATACTGCATAAACAGCATCAATGATAGGAGAACGTACTTTACTCTTAAAAGTATTTTTTAGTTCATAGGCACTTTTGGTGGCATAATAGCCTTCTGCTACCATGTTCATCTCCATCATGGCACTTTTTACAGTGTACCCCTTCCCTATCATATTGCCAAACATCCGATTACGACTAAAAGTAGAATAGCCCGTAACCAACAAGTCTCCCAGATAGGCAGAATCATTAATGTTGCGTTTCATCTTATGAACTCTCTTTATGTAACGCTTCATTTCGCGTATGGCATTACTCATCAAGACGCTTTGAAAATTATCACCATATCCAAGACCATGTGCTATACCTGCTGCAAGCGCATAGATATTTTTTAACATCGCCGCGTATTCAGTGCCAATGATATCATCAGATATCTTTGTTTTAATGTATTCGCTATTAAGATAGGAAGCCACCATCTTGGCTTTGTCTTTATCTGCACTTGCTATAGTAAGGTATGACAGACGTTCCAGCGCAACTTCCTCCGCATGGCATGGCCCCGTAATGACCCCAATATTTTCAAAGGGAATATTGTATTTCTCATGAAAATGTTCCCCAACGATCTTTCCGGATTCAGGTACTATTCCTTTGATCGCTGAAAAGATGGTCTTATCTGTCAAAGGGACCGTAAGTTTTTGAAGTTCTTTTTCTAGAAAGGCAGAAGGGATGGCAAAAATTAGGATATCGGCCTCCTGCACAGCATTATCTATAGTATCTGTGAGTGTTAATTGACTAAGGTTAAACTCAACAGAGGTAAGGTAATTAGGATTATGCTTTTCTTTTTTTATGAATGCAATAGCCTCTGAACTGCGCATGTACCAGATGACATTGGATAGGTTTTCAGTAAGCATTTTTACGATAGCTGTTGCCCAGCTACCTCCTCCCATTACTGCAAAACGTATGTCTTTTTTCATGAATTGTTCTTCTCCTAGCAAATGTAATTAAAAACCATTAGCTCATAAAAGACTGATTATCAGAAATATAAAACAAATGGCACGATGCTTGTTTTATACATTAACAGAACCATAAAAAGTACATCATGAAAAAATTTACACTACTCGGTACAGCAACCTTGCTGATGTTGCTTCTAAATGGCTGTTACACGGAGGTTATCTTAGAAGACGTTTTTGTAGAGGATACAACCTTGCAAACCAGGCAACTTATGCAGGCCTATGATCTTTGGTATATAGACATTAACGCTACAGAGGGATCTGGTGAAGTGCCTTTCCTGCAGCGAGCTTTTACTTTGTCTTTTACAAATGGGCTGCTCTATGCCAATAACAATATCTCCGGGATCGGAAAAACGGGGAATGGCCTGGGCATTAGGGTAGGATATTATGATGGAGGTAGTGGTGTCCTTGAGATAGATCATGATGTGGACGGACTGTGGGTGTTTGATGTATATCAGGTAAATTCAAGAACACTGGAAATATATGACAGACGCTCCAATACTTCTTATTTCCTGGATGGTTATCAACGCGGAAGTTTTGATTATGACAGGGTATTTTACGAGAATATTGAATACCTGCTGCAGGAATACGATGTTTGGGAGAAGACCTTTGTAAGTGAAACCGGCGCTATCAACGATTTTGATGAAGAAAATTTTCTGCAATTTTACGAAAGTAATGGAGGTACTACATTCAGGTCATCAATAGATCCAATAGGGACACCCATCAATGGTATTTTATGGGATTACGAAGGTTTTTATGAAGTGTATGATGTGCCAAATGACGAATCACTAAAAACGTTGACACTCGATTATGATTTTATGGGGGATGATTATTTTGAGTTATATGTCATAAATGACAGTACTATAGAATTGTATCACCCAGATAGTGGTACGGTGTATGAATTTCAAGGAAGGGGGTATATTCAATTCCTGAGATCGGAAAACGCTGTCTCCGGGAAGAAGCGAGTAAAGACCAAAAACCCCATTATGAATGTGGTTCGCAAACGTACGTAAACTGTCTATTTTAGTACATAGTAGATAAAGATATTTTTTGGTTGGTTAGTTAGATGAAAGCCGTCCTTTCCTGAATGGAAAGGGTGGCTTTTTTCTTTCTTACAAAGGCTATTTTCAGTATCTTATGGTGTTAATCTCCTTTATTAAAATGGTATGGAATCCAAGTACAACATCGAAATGGGAAATAAGGGTCATGCCGAAATACCCGGAAACCCATCTACTGCCACCAGTAGTTCAATAAAACTTAATGACCGGTCTAACGGAAAGCCTTTGCGTGTCTTAAGCGAAGAAGATTGGAAATTTTGGATTCACAATGGTTATATTGTTGTGAAAAATGCTATCTCCAAGGAACAGGCAAAAGCCACGGCCGATTTTCTTTGGGAATTTGATGAGAAGGATCCGAAAGATCGCGAGACCTGGTATGCACCTCCCAGGGCGGAAATGAAAATGAAAGAGCTTACGGGCACCGGCATGGTTGAAGTATACAATCATCAGCATCTCTGGAATAACAGACAGGAAAAGCGTATTTATGATGCTTTTGTAGATGTGTGGGGAACGGAAGAATTGTGGGTCACCATAGACCGGGCAAACCTCAATTTTCCGCAACGCCCCGGCTTTGAACGCAAAGGATTTATCCATTGGGATTATGACCCGGAAACCAAACCTCAGAATGTTCAGGGGGTATTGGCCCTTGCAGATCAAACCGATGATAACATGGGAGGATTTCAATGTATTCCCTGGCTCTACAGAAATTACGACACCTGGAAACTTGGACAACCAGAGGACAGGGATAGGTTTCAACCAGATATATCAGATTTGGAAGATAAGATCGTAAAGGTGAAATTGGAAGCCGGTGATCTGTTGATTTTTAATAGTACAGAACCCCATGGCATCAGGCCTAACAGATCAAAGGACAAAGTACGGATTGCCCAATATATATCAATGATGCCTGCAGAACCACAGAATGAGCCACTATTGGCGTGGCGCATCAATTCCTGGAAGAACAGAGTGGCCCCTGAGGGCTATGCCTTTCCCGGGGATCCGCGCAACTGGGAACAGGAAAAGTATGAAACTGCTAATTTATCACCCCTTGGAGAACGATTATTGGGAATATCTCCCTGGTAGGGTACCAAATCCACAATTCTTTCAGAAGCTAAGGCTGCCTGTTCATTTTGTGGTATTTTTGCGCCCTTAAAACCATAGGCGTTTGAAGAAGTATCTTAATCTATTCGATTTTTCACAAGAAGTAAATTATAAGACCGAGATCCTATCAGGGATCACTGTGGCGCTGGCTTTGGTGCCAGAGGCCATAGCGTTTGCATTAATCGCCGGTCTTTCTCCCCTTACAGGACTGTATGCGGCTTTTGTAATGGGCTTGGTTACATCAATTTTAGGGGGTAGACCCGGGATGATCTCCGGCGCTACAGGTGCTGTGGCGGTAGTGATCGTTGCCCTGGCGCAGCAGTATGGGGTAGAATATGTCTTTGCAGCAGTGGTCCTGGCTGGCATACTACAGGTACTTGCAGGGATATTACGATTAGGGAAATTAATGAGGCTTGTGCCACACCCAGTGATCTTTGGATTTGTAAATGGCCTGGCCATCATCATTTTCCTTTCCCAGTTAACCCAGTTCAAAACAGCGGAAGGTGACTGGCTCAGTGGAAGTACCTTGTATCTTTTTTCTGGACTTGTACTGTTAACTATGTTGGTCATTTGGGGCCTGCCTAAGATCAGCAAGGCGGTACCCGCATCCCTGGTTGCTATCTTGTTGGTATTCGGAATAGTGCTGTTCTTTGGGATCGATACACGAACCATTGGGGATATTGCCTCTATTAAAGGAGGTTTCCCTCCTTTTCATTTACCCATGGTGCCTCTAACTTTAGAAACCCTCCAAATTATTTTTCCGTACGCGGCTATTGTGGCCGGTGTCGGACTTATTGAAAGTCTCTTAACACTCAATATTGTGGATGAGATCACAGAGACTCGGGGTCGTGGAAACAAGGAAGCGGTGGCCCAGGGTACAGCCAATATCCTATCGGGTGTCTTCTCAGGAATGGGAGGATGTGCCATGATAGGCCAGAGTTTGATCAATACATCTAATGGGGCCCGCGCCAGGCTCTCCGGAATTGTGGCGGCCTTAATGCTACTCGTCTTTATCATGTTTGGAGCAGATCTTATTGAAAGAGTTCCTATGGCGGCCTTGACAGGTCTTATGATCATGGTTGCCCTGGGTACCTTTGAATGGGCCAGCTTGCGAACCTTTCGCAGAATGCCAAAGAGCGATGTTTTGGTGATGATCCTTGTAACCCTAGTGACCGTTTTTCTTCATAATCTTGCCCTGGCTGTTTTAGTAGGGGTGATCATTGCAGCGCTGGTATTTGCATGGGATAATGCCAAAAGGATCCGTGCCAGGAAATATGTGGATGAGGATGGGGTAAAACATTATGAGATATACGGACCCTTGTTCTTTGGTTCGGTAACGCTATTCAATGAAAAGTTCGATGTGTTGAACGATCCGGACGAAGTAGTTATCGACTTTCAAGAAAGCAGGATCGTAGACATGTCTGCTATAGAAGCTGTAAACAAGATCACTGAACGCTATCAAAAAGTAGGTAAAAAACTACACCTCAAACATTTGAGTCGAGATTGCATTCAATTACTGAAAAATGCAGACGACATCATTGAGGTGAATGTTTTGGAGGATCCTACTTACAAAGTGGTCATTGATTAATTAATGAGTCACTTTATTTTGTGAGGGTATAGATGAATGCCTGATAGGGTTCCATAGATAATACTCTGTCCTTTAAAAATACCCTTTCGTAATTATTGATATAAAGCTCACCGAGATTTTCTTTTACCGGGATGTCCACTGTGGCTACTTCCGATGAGAAGTTTAGCATTATCAATACTTTTTCTCCATTTAGTTCGCGCGTGAAGGCATAGATCTGTTCGTGTTCCGGAATAAGCAGTTCATATTGTCCATAGACCAAAATAGGCTTGTCTTTTCTCAGTTGCACCATTTTCCTGAAATGATTGAGGCAACTTAGCGGATCGGCATCTTGGTAGGCTACATTGATTTTGTTATGATTATCATTGACCGGCAGCCATGGCCTACCGCTGCTGAAACCGGCATTCATAGAGCTATCCCACTGCATGGGAGTGCGACCATTGTCCCGGGATGAGAACTTTAGATTGAGGAGGTATTCTTCCAGATCACCACCTTCAGACTTTACTTTCTCATAACCATTGAGGGCGGCAATATCCTGATATTGGGAGATACTGTCAAAACCAATATTGGTCATCCCCAACTCATCCCCATAATAACAATACGGTGTGCCTCTCATACTAAGGATAAAAGTATTCAGCATTTTGGTTGATGGCGCCCTGAATTTTGGAGAGTCATTACCAAATCTGCTAACCAACCTTGCCTGGTCATGATTCGCCAGGAAGATGGATAACCACCCTTCTTTTGAAAATTCTTTATCCCAGCGAGAAAACACTTCTTTAAAGTGAGCCAGAGAGTATCCCTCCGGTTTGGCAATATCTACTCCTTCAAAGGCATAGGCCATGTTAAGTTCGTTACGGTCAGCATCCACCAATTCATGGGCCTCTTCAAAATTACGCCCTGCGCCTTCGGCTACAGACATTACATCGTATTTACTAAATACCTCTTCATGCATTTCATTCAGATAGGCATGCAAGCCGTCCTGCATGGCATAATATTGAACAAAATTTTCCTCAAGATCATCTGGAAAAACAGGATATGTTGTATCCTTTGCCGCAAACTGGAAAGCATCGAGACGGAAACCATCCACCCCTTTATCTGCCCAGAACTTCATAAAGTCATAGACCTCCTGACGTACCTTTGGATTTTCCCACTTCAGATCTGGTTGTTGTTCGGAGAAATAATGCAGGTAGTAAGCATCTGTAATGGAATCGTATTTCCAGGCATCACCTTTAGCGTCGAAAAGACTATAGCGGTATGGAGGAGTGCCTTTTTCGGCCGGCCACCAGTGGTAATAGTCGCGGTAAGGATTGTCCCTGGAACTTCTGGATTCTTTGAACCACTCATGTTGATTGCTGCTGTGATTCACTACCACATCCATCACAAATTTAATATCGCGTTCATGGAGGCCTTTGAGTAGCGCATCAAAGTCGGCCATGGTTCCGAACTCTTCCATAATAGCACGGTAATCACTAATATCATAGCCGTTGTCTGCGTTGGGCGAACTGTAGATTGGGTTGAGCCAAACCATGGTAACCCCCAGACTTTTTATGTAATCAAGCTTTTCAATGATCCCTTTGAGGTCGCCAATACCATCGCCATCAGTATCTTTAAAACTACGGGGATAGACCTGATAGATAACAGCTTCTTTCCACCAACTTGAATCTTTTTGATCATTTAATTTTGATTGATCTGCCTTTTCTGCGCATCCGAAGAAGAACAAAAGGATGGAAGATATGAGTAGTATTTTTTTCATAAGTAACTTTATTAAAATGCTTAGAGTAATATAATTTAATGTAAATAGGCTTATTTATTGAAAGTAAGGGGAATAAATTTACTCGAATAAATAGTTCCTTCCCTAATTTCATAAAGTGTGAATCCTGAACGAACTTCAAATCCATTGTAACTAAAGGTATCCGGACCTGTAATGGCTGCCGTCTGGGCAAATTGGGTGTCAGACCCGAGTATGTTGCTTATTTGAGGAGCATGATAATGTCCGGCAAGCGCCAGAGGATAAGGTCTTTTGCCAATATGTCGTTGAACTTCCTTAAAATTATGCACAATGTGCCTGTGTTCCAATTTATTGCTTTGCTCCAATAGTTGTGGGCCATAGAAAGCATCATTTTCAAAATCTTGAAATGAGAAACCAGGGGAAACAAAAGGAATATGATTGAAGGTTACAACCGGAGTGTCCAAATCTAAATGCTCAAGATCTTTTTCCAGCCAGGCTAACTGGGTTTCATCTACACCTCCATAGTAGTAAAGATTCTGATACCCTACGCCGTCAATACTAATAAAATGGATGCCACCATAGTTAAATGAATAGTAATTAGGGCCTAAATAATATCGATACATCTTCTTTCCATATAAAGGATGCTCCTTACTTACCAAGGATTTGTCTCGTTCAATCCCAAAAAGCTCATGATTACCTACCCCGGAGTAAACGGGGGCTTTAAACTTTGTGATCTCCTTTTTAAACATCTCATAATAAGTCTTCGCTGTTGCTTCATTAACTCTTAGGGCATCTTTTATGAGGTCTCCTGTAATGATCACAAAACCAACCTCTAGTGAATCGGCCATTTCCCTGAATCTTTGAATCCTGGGGAGGCTGTTTGCATCTACATGTGTATCGGAAGCGTGAATAAATTTAAACGTAGATTGATCTGGAGACCTTTGAAGCGGAAACGTCATTTCCGATTCTTTTCGGGAAAAAAAAGATCCTGTGTAGCCCGTTGGTTGGGAAATAACCAGATAAGGAAATTCATTTTCAGAATGCAAAACAAATGTACCATTAGAATCTGTGACGGTTGTTTTTACCTGATCAGAAACAACTACATTAGGAATCCCCTTTTCATTACCATCACGCTTTAAATTTCCATTTTCATCATTAAAGACTATCCCTTTTATCTCAGTTGTTTGCGAGAATAACATTGTAGGGCATACAAGGAAATGAATCCACACAATTGTAAAAAGGACTATTTTATGAGGAGTATGCATGCAGTTACGATTTATCAAATTAAGGATTATTCAAAAGTGGTTTTAGGTGAGTGTTACTCTCCGTCATTTCCCAATGCCCTAAAGAAATTGGGATATTCCCAATTCTATTCAAGTCGTCCATAAACTCCTTGATCGTAAAAGGTTCTTGATTTTCTTCTTTCATTTTAGCATAATCAGCCATGGCACTTTCCAATAGGTATTTCCCAGTAATATAGCTACTGCCATATCCCGGTTGTCTCATATAAAGGTGTTGTTCAAAAAGTAATAATTCCTTTTCGGTCTTCATCCAGCCTCTTGGGGTATATTCGGAATGGATGCCCCCGGCTTCCTCCATGGTCATGTCATTGGCATGTGCATATAAGGAGCCCAATCCCCTGGCTGCCCGTTGTGCTATCATGATATAAACGATCTCCCTGGTTCTGGGGGAATCATCGTATAAACCGGCTTGCATAAAAAGCTCTTCCACGGCGGTGGCCGTTCCTTCATTTCGCGAATCAAAAATATTATATAACATGGGACCCCGGCGAATTTCGCTTGCATGGGGTTCCAGATCCATACGAGCCAGTTCAAACCAGTGATAGAAATGGGAGTATAGTGGCCTGGGATCATAATGTTCCCCAATCAGGAAGAAGTTTCTCTTTTCTTCCGGAACAAAGTTCCCCAGGTGCTCCCTTAGGGCAGGTTCAAAATACTCCTTTACGGTGACGATCTCTTGTTTATCCAAAAATGCAAGCAGGCTTCTGGCTCCTTCATCGGCCATTATATCATATGCTTCCGGACTATCTGCAGCCCGGAGTGGTGCAAGGTTTCGGTTGCGGTGTTCCTCCAATTTTAGAGAGGACCAGGCTCTGGCCAATTCCCTTTTTAACAGCAAAACTTCATCTTCCCAGGTGAGTGGTACCAAATGTACGTTTTGTAAATACCAGGTATAGTTTTCCTTCCCTATCCCCGAAGGCCCTGTTTTTAAAGGAGCTTGCTTCTTTAACCACTCAGCCAAAATATTGGTGGAATTGATTGCGTTCTTCACAGCCGCCACCAGTATCGCATCTTCGGACACACCTTCTTTATTCAGTATCCTTTCTAGTGCTTCACTTTGATCTTCAATGACCCGGATCCCGGCTTGCCAAAGTTCTTTTGCATTCCCGGTAAGGTTTTGCCGCGCCTGCTCATTCAGTGGGGGAATAATATTTAAGTCCGAAAGCAGACGTTCTCTTTCCCCTTCAACTAACGGAAAAGTATAGGTCCATATTTCTGTAGTTTTGTGATGTGTAGGACCTTCATGTGCCGGTACATCGGAGCGGTATTCCCAAACCGACTTGTAATAGGCCGGGTCGCGTTCCCAGGGTTTAAGAATGCGGTGGTTAAAATCATACCCATTCATTTCTGCCTGTACTAGCATCCAATCTACCTTTTGAGGAATTGGCCAGTTGGCTGTGTCAATGGCCATAAGTTGTTTCTGCAGGGTCTCAAAGTCAGACTTCCGCTTATCAAAGGTAATTGCAGTGTAATCTGGTGCTCCGTCTCGCAGCGGGGGTACTTCAAATGACCTCCATTCTTTGAAAAGGCTAACCAGGTCATCATAAGTTGTTTTGATTTCTGTATTTGGGATTTCCTGATTCTTATGATCTGCACAGGCGGTCATAAAGAGAAGCAGAAGCACTAAAAACTGAATTAATGGTTGCTTTATTTGGCTTCGAACTAAAAAGAGATTCATAATTTTCTTGTTGCTTTAAAAGTACCATTGGGTTGTATCAACATTACTTCATTGATGGAGCCATCCTCAGCTTCCAGGAATTCTACTTTAAAGCCTTCCAGGATCTTAAAGGAAAATTTGTGTTTAGAAGTGGCTAAAAGCTCATATTCGGGCTGCCCTGCTACAAAAAGGTATAAGGTGTCCTCGTTCTTAATGTACACCTTTATGATGGTACCGGCCAGCTCATAATCGCCTACATAGGTTTCCAGGATGGTCTTGTCCACTTCAATGACAGTTGGGGTATGTTTAAACACAATAGGGTCTGGGAGTGCCCCTTCCACTTTCATTTTAACATCTGATATATCACCTACGTCATTTGTACCAAAGTTTAATCTTAACGGCCCTGTATCCGTAGTATCAATCCCGGTTTCTGTTATTTCGAGCGGTTC
>JAHEHU010000052.1 GCA_024639765.1 Eudoraea sp. | reverse complement strand
CGTGATCCTGATCTGTTTAAAACGTTCCTGTCTGTAAAATTTGGCGTTGCGTTCGGACAGCTCCAGGATCTTTTTTTTGTCTCCTAATTTAGGAATCGTGAGTTTAAGATCTTCGGGTAATATAACCGGGAATGGCAAGTATAATTCCTTGGATTGGGAATGAAAACGTTCCCTTATCTCAATGATCGCAAGTTGTAAGAGATCTTTATCCGCTTCTTCGAGTTTTTTCCTGATCTCCATGGTGTGCGAACGGATAATTGACCCATGAGAAAGTTGCAGGAAATTGATATACGCATAAGCATCATCCGAAATAATGCTGAACACATCCACGTTGTTGATCCTGGGATTTACAATGGTAGATTTTACCTGGTAGTTCTCCAACACCTCAATTTTATTCTTGATGCGCTCTGCGGCCTCAAAATGCATATCTGCCGCCAATGCTTTCATTTCCTTTTTAAAATAATGAAGCGAGGTTTTGAAGTTTCCTTTGATAATCTCCCTTATATCGTCTATCTGTTGATGATATTCCTTCTCAGTTTGAAGTCCTTCACAGGGACCCTTACAATTTCCCAAATGATATTCAAGACATACCTTGTATTTCCCTGCTATTATTTTTTCTTCAGAAAGATCGTAATTACAGGTACGCAAAGGATACACGCTTTTTATAAGGTCTAAAAGTGTCTTTACCGTTTTCATACTGGTATAGGGGCCATAATACTCGGAACCATCCTTGATCAATTTTCGAGTGGGAAAGATCCTAGGGAAACGCTCTTTTTTTATACAGATCCAGGGATACGATTTATCATCTTTCAGCAAGACATTATAACGGGGTTGGTATTTTTTTATAAGATTGTTTTCCAATAACAAGGCATCAGATTCCGTAGGCACCACAATATGCTTTATGGTATGTATCTTTTTTACCATAACCCGGGTCTTCCCATTTTCATGGGTTTTGGTAAAGTAGGAGGTAACTCTTTTTTTAAGATTTTTTGCTTTTCCTACATATAGTATTTTCGCCTCCTTGTCATAGAATTGATATACCCCGGGAGATTGGGGTAAGGTGTTTAATTGAAGTTCAACTGATACTTCCGGCATTGAGAGAATTTGGAAACAATTTTTTACAAAGATAATTTAGCTAAAAGATTTATGTAATGCACGTCATATATTAATTTTC
Source organism: Eudoraea sp. (assembly GCA_024639765.1). Lineage (GTDB taxonomy): Bacteria > Bacteroidota > Bacteroidia > Flavobacteriales > Flavobacteriaceae > Muriicola. Next base: position 16,626 of record JAHEHU010000052.1, on the reverse strand, counting down.
ATCGGATTGGCGGCGGTCCATTTTTAAAGCTGAGTCACTTATGTTAGACTGCTTGCAAAAATCAACCACAAGGATAAACTTTTAACTACCTTGTTTTCAATGGTTTAAATATGTGTAGTTTTCACCATTGTTAATTTTTTTATAAAAATGTGTCGTTTATCGAGTAAATTATGCATTTCATAGAGTATATGTCAATTTTTTGTTTATTTTAGTCGCAACAAAAAAATGAGTGAATGGACAATTATCTGATTACCCTCGGCATGTATCTTATCTTAATGCTCTTCTTCAAGATATATTACACCGTTTTCAGCAAAGAGTAAACCTCGCCATACTATCCTTCAAGGGCAGTTCTGCCAAATGCTTAAAAAAGAACTCCGAACAAAATATCTAAATTTAAGAAACGAGACATCTAAAGAAGATGTGTACAATGGTAGTATCAACATTGCTAACAACCTGTTGACCCTCCCAATTTGGAAGCACACCTACTACCATATCTTTCTTCACAGCACATCTAAAAAAGAGATAAATACTAATCTAATCATTACCCTGTTACAGGGGAAAGACAAAGAGATCGTTGTTCCCAGAATGGCAAAAGGGAATACCTTACAACATTTTCTACTGACAGATAATACGCTTCTGAAACCTAATTCGTGGGATATTCCGGAACCTGTTGACGGTATTGAGGTCATTCCCGCAAAGCTTGAGGTGATCTTTGTCCCACTCTTGGCATTCGATCACAAAGGACATAGAGTTGGGTATGGAAAAGGATACTACGATCTATTTCTTAGCCAATGCAACCCAGATGCAGTTAAAATTGGATTGAGTTTGTTTGAGGCTGAAGAGAATATTGCAGATATTGGGCCTCAGGATATATCCCTGGATTATTGTGTTTCTCCTACTACCACTTATACCTTCTGATCTGTCTCCTCCTCTTCCTCACTCTTCTTGGCAAAGGCACTTTTGTTAAAGACAACCAGGATACCAACCCCTGTACTTATGGCTGTATCTGCTATATTAAAGACCGGTTCAAAGAAGCGGAAAGAATTTCCACCTACTACCGGAAACCATTCAGGCCAGGTAGTATCTATCAATGGAAAATAAAGCATATCTACTACCTTTCCATAAAATAGGCCACCATAGGGATCATCTGAAAAGAGTGTAGCCACCGTATTGTAACTATCGTTAAAAAGAAGTCCATAGAACAGTGAATCCACTATATTACCAATAGCACCTGCGAAAATAAGAGAGACTGCGATAACCAGTGTTTTTGAAGCTTGCTTCCGAATACTATCTAACAACCAGTAACCAATCCCTGCTATAGCGAAAAGACGGAATATGGTAAGCACCAACTTCCCTGCACTATCCGATATAGGTAATATATCACTAAGTTTTGTGCCCCAAGCTGCTCCCTCATTCTCTATAAACAAGATTTTAAACCAGTTAAAAACATCTACGGACTCCCCCAATATAAAGTGGGTTTTAATATAGATTTTGCTGATCTGATCTATCAATAGAATGATAAAAATTAGGCCAATAGATTTCTTTAGATTCATATGTGTTTATGTGCTGTGGCAAAAGTAGGGATAATTAGACATTCTATTGAAGCGCTGTCTTTTACTAATAATTCAAAACTACTTGGCTTGGGTTATTGTAATATTACCTGAGGTTGATTGCAGTTGGTATTGTTCACTCCCATTGGGAATATGTTCTTCGGAAATGCTTCCATACTTGGTCATGGCCTTTACCCTACCACTGGCGATTTCCAAAGAAATTGGACCACTCTGTGTAGTGGCACTCACTTTTTGGCCCACTTCTCTAATGCTACACTTCCCATCGTTCAAGACTACTCTCAGGTCTTTGTATTTTCCTTCTACGGCCACATGAGAACTATTTCCATATATAGATACTTCCTTGTTTTCCGGGATGCTGACGTTAAGTGAGATCGATACTACTTTGTGAGCGCTAAGTTTGTCGTTGGGAGCACTGAAATAAGGTTGGAACTCAGCAGAAACGAAAATGGTATTACCGTTTTCAGTGATCACTATCCCAAGCTCTTTTTGGTATTCTCCCTCCATGGAGGCTTCAAGGACCATTTCCTTTTCTTGTGAGGTTTCAACATTCACTTCAAAAAACAGACGTGTGTCTATCTGTATGGCAGTGACATGGGGTGTTAGGAATACCTTTTTAACTGTTTTCTGTCCAAACCCCAGATGTAACGCCAAAATGCTCGTAATAAAAAATGCAAAGTACCTCACGTTTTGGATATGTAAACGCCCCTTTACGGGGCGTGTTATTTATTTTTGCATATTCTTTGCCTCAATGCTCAAGGTAGCATGCGGGACTAGTTTTAATCGATCCTTGTTGATCAATTTACTGGTAACCCTACAGATACCATAGGTCTTATTCTCAATGCGCAATAACGCATTTTTGAGGTCTCTGATGAATTTTTCCTGCCGTATGGCCAGCTGGGTATTTGCCTCCCTGCTCATGGTCTCAGACCCTTCTTCAAATGCCTTGAAGGTGGGCGAAGTATCATCTGTACCATTGTTTCCATCGTTCATATAAGAGCTTCTAAGTAATTCCAAATGACTTTTGGCTTTTTCAATTTTCTCTTCTATCAATACGCGGAATTCCTCTAATTCTTTATCGGAGTATCTAACTTTTAAATCTTGTCCCATAATGTCTAATGTTTTTGGATCAACAATCTTGTATTTACCTCATCAAATACAATTTCAGTCCCCTTTTCCAGCTGCTCTTCCAGAGCAAGATCTGCGGTAAGGGTTTCCGTTTTAATATATTGTATGTTACTTTCGATCGCTTTCTCTACAAAACCGTCTTTCAGTACTTTAATATCAATTTTATCGGTCACTTCAAAACCTGATTCTTTTCGTAGATTCTGGATACGATTGACCAATTCTCGGGCAATGCCTTCCTGTTTAAGAACATCATTGATGGTAACGTCTAATGCCACTGTAAGGCCTCCGGCGCTTGCAACCAGCCAACCTTCGATATCCTCGGAGTTAATCTCTACCTCCTCTAACTGTAATATAATACTTTTATTTTCTATCTCAAGAGATATTTTGCCTTCCTGCTCAATTTTTTGGATATCTTCCTGGCCAAACATCCCAACCGCCTGTGCGATCTTTTTCATATCCTTCCCAAAACGAGGGCCCAATACCTTAAAATTTGGTTTTATCTTTTTAACCAGAATCCCTGAAGCATCATCCAGAAGTTCTATCTCTTTCACATTTACTTCTGTCTTTATCAATTCCGCAACCGCTTCTATTTCTTTGCGTTGTGTGTCATCTAGCACAGGTATCATAACCTTTTGAAGAGGTTGACGTACTTTTATCTTCTCTTTTTGTCGTATTGACAGCACCAGGGAAGAAATGGTCTGTGCCTTTTCCATTTTACTTTCTAATGCCTTATTCACGATACGCGCGTCATAGGCCGGGAAATCTGAAAGATGAACACTCTCCACGGACAGTACGTTTGTATTTCGAGTTAGATCTACATACAAGCGCTCCATAAAAAAGGGTGCGATGGGGGCAGATAATCTGGCCACAGTAAGTAAGCAGGTATGCAGGGTTTGATAGGCCGATATTTTGTCTTGCTGATAGTCTCCTTTCCAAAAACGTCTTCGGCATAAACGCACATACCAGTTACTAAGATTTTCCTGAACGTAGTCTGAAATAGCCCGGGCAGCTTTGGTAGGTTCATAGTCTGCATATGCCTCATCTACTGTTTTTATAAGGGAATGGAGTTCAGACAGTATCCATTGATCTATTTCCGGACGTTCTTTTAACGGTATTTCAGCTTCATCATACCCAAATTCATCAATATTCGCGTAAAGCGCAAAAAATGAATAGGTATTATAAAGTGTCCCAAAGAACTTTCTCTTTACTTCCTGAATACCATCAATATCAAATTTCAGGTTGTCCCACGGATTTGCATTGGAAATCAAATACCAACGTGTAGTATCCGGCCCATATTCTTTGATGGTCTCAAAGGGATCAACGCCGTTTCCAAGTCGCTTAGACATTTTCTTCCCCTCTTTATCCAGGACCAACCCATTAGAAACTACATTTTTATATGCCACAGAGTCAAATACCATGGTGGCTATGGCATGTAATGTATAGAACCACCCTCTGGTCTGATCTACTCCTTCGGCTATAAAGTCGGCAGGAAAGTTCTTCCCCTCATCTATAAGATCCTTATTCTCAAAGGGATAATGCCATTGCGCATACGGCATGGAACCACTGTCGAACCAAACATCTATAAGGTCAGATTCCCTTTTCATTGGCTTTCCGGAAGGAGAAACCAGCACAATAGCGTCTACAATATTCTTGTGCAGGTCTATTTTATCATAATTGGCTTCCTCCATATTGCCAACCTCAAAGGAAGCAAATACATCTTCTTTCATCATCCCGGCCTCAACGGCCTTGGACATCTCATCTTTAAGCTGGGCCACGGAGCCTATGATCACTTCTTCTGTTCCGTCCTCTGTACGCCAGATCGGAAGCGGAATGCCCCAAAAACGGGATCTGGACAAATTCCAGTCATTCGCATTTGCCAACCAATTCCCAAACCTACCATCCCCTGTAGCTTTTGGCTTCCAATTAATAGTTTGATTAAGCTGGAACATCCTGTCCCTGATGTCCGTAACTTTAATAAACCAGGAATCAAGGGGGTAATATAAAATAGGTTTATCTGTTCGCCAGCAATTAGGATAACTGTGGAGGTATTTTTCTACTTTAAAAGCTCTATTCTCTTCCTTTAACTTGATGGCTATCTCAACATCTACAGATCGTTCAGGAGCTTCCCCATTTTCATAGTACTCATTCTTCACATACTTGCCTGCCAGCTCCTTCATTTCTGGTCTAAACTTTCCCTGAAGGTCAACAAGGGGGACCGGATTTTTATATTGATCCAACACTAGCAATGGGGGCACCTCCGGCTCGGCCTGTTTTGCAACCATGGCATCATCCGCACCAAAAGTTGGTGCGGTATGTACTATACCCGTACCATCTTCCGTGGTAACAAAATCACCGGCTATGACCCTAAAAGCGTTTTGTGGATTTTCATAAGGAAGCGCATATGGCAATAATTGTTCATATCGCATTCCTAGTAATTCCTTTCCTTTTGTATGAAGCAATACCCTGAAAGGTATCTTTTTATCGTCTTTGTTAAAGTTATGTAGCCCTTCTTCCGAAGAAACTTCCTCAAATTTTCCCTTGAATTGCTCTCCTACCAGTGCTTTTGCCAGGATCACGTTCATTGGCTCAAAGGTGTACTGATTATATGTCTGTACCAGGACATAGTCTATTTTTGAGCCTACTGTTAAAGCAGTATTAGAAGGAAGCGTCCATGGTGTGGTTGTCCAGGCCAACAAGAAAATATCGCCCTCTACATTTTTTAAGATCGATGGAAGGTTCTCTTTCTTTACCTTAAACTGTGCTGTTACTGTAGTATCTGTGATATCCTGGTAGGTGCCGGGCTGATTTAATTCGTGCGAACTCAAGCCTGTACCTGCTTTGGGAGAGTATGGCTGTATGGTATAGCCTTTATACATTAATCCCTTGTCATAGATCTCTTTCAGCAGCCACCAAACAGACTCCATGTATTTGGATTTAAAGGTGATATACGGATCCTCCATATCTACCCAATACCCCATTTTTTGGGTCATATCATTCCAAACGTCCGTATAGCGCATTACCGCTTTTTTACAAGCAGCATTGTATTCTTCTATACTGATCTTAACACCTATATCTTCCTTGGTGATCCCCAGTTCTTTTTCTACACCCAGTTCTACGGGCAATCCATGGGTATCCCAGCCGGCCTTTCTCTTTACCTGATAGCCTTTCATGGTCTTATACCTGGGAAAAATATCCTTGATGGTTCGGGATATTACATGATGTATGCCGGGCAACCCATTTGCAGATGGTGGTCCTTCGTAAAAGACATAACTAGGTTTTCCTTCCCTTGTGGAAATGCTTTTTTCAAAAATATGATGGGTATTCCAAAATTGGAGGATCTCCTCTCCAATATTTGATAAATCCAATCCTTTGTATTCCTGAAACTTCATAACGCCTTTCCTTTGACCTATTTAAAGGTGGCAAAATTAGTGAATTTTAGCTAAAAGATGACGGTCATACACAAAAAAAGGAGGTGCACCCAACTGGTATAAATACGGAAAGAAAGCTCTTATTTTACTCCATTCCTAGGCTCTATACAAAATGAGGATACTGTTCCTAAAGTTCCACAATTAAAACCTATAACCTATTCCCAGTATCAGGTTGATCCCGGGAGCACTAATCCCTGAAGAATAGGATCTGTATCGTTGGTCTGTCATATTCTCCAAGGTAAGCGAAGTTGTAATACGTTCACTAAGCTTGTATTGCGAGCGCAAATTGATCGTATACCATGAAGGTGAATAGGGATTGCCATTGCCATCCAAGTCATAGAGATAGTCTTTGCTACGTTCAGAAAAGGCCAGATCCTGAAATGAGATCTCGCCATTATAATTGACAAAAAGATCTGTTTTTAATCTTGGAAGTATCCATAATAAGTGTAAGTCTCCAAATGTAGGTGCTGCATGCCTTGCTGCAGATTCGTCCCCGTTATCGTCCTCTTCAATACCTTCGGTTATGGTAAGATTAGTGGTAAGCTGAAACTCATTGCTCAGAAAGATCTCGGCCCCAAACTCAAACCCATACACGTAAGCCTTTGCCGCATTTTGAATAGCCTGTACATTACTTAATTCTCCATTGTAAAGGATCTCTCGTTCCCCGTTAAATGTAAAGTCTCTTCGGACAAGTGCATCTACCAAATAAGTATAGAAGGCAGCCCCACGGATAACAGCCTTGTCTTTAAAGTTTTTCTTTATACCGACTTCTACATTGTAGGCATACTCGGGTTCTAATTGCGGATTTGGCACTACCACAGAACCCGGTTCCGAGTCGAATACCTTGCCTATATCATCAATATTTGGCGCCCTAAAACCAGTAGATCCGTTGAGCGTAAATTGAAGTGATTGAGTTGGGAACCAACTTAGACCCAGACTTCCCGTTAATGCTCCATTATTCAATGTAGTATTGGCAAAGGGAAAGGCATAAAAAGTAGGGTCAAAATCGGCGTTTATCCATACGTGGCTATACCTGATACCGGATAATAAGGTTAGATTAGGCTTTGCTTTGTATTCTGCATTAATATAGCCCGCAAGTGATTGCCAACTGGCCCCATCGGGGTAGCGGGAGGCCGCACTTTCCCGGGAACCAGATTCTATATTTTCCCTGCTGCCTTCCGAATGTACTTTATTGTATATGTATTCTCCCCCATAATATAGTCTAAGGTCTCCCATCTTTTTATTTTCAAAATCTACATTGGCAGAGATCGCATCCACTTTTTCTCTCGTTTTATTCAATATAACATCCTGAAAATCACGATCGTTCCTGCTCTCTTCAAAAAATTGATAGGCAGTGGTAAGTTTTACCCCATCATAAAATCTATTACGCCCCTTATTAAAGACCTGAAAATTCCCCATAAACCATTTTTGAGGACCGTAGTACCATTCCGCAGAGCGCAATCCTGACCCATCGCTGTTGGGTCTTATTAAACGGTCGTATCTGTCATAGGAAGAAGATTCAGAGAAATAAAGGCCGAGATCATATTGCCAATTATTGGAAGGTCTGTGGGATATCTTTTGCAAAAGATTAATCTGGTCATATGCTGTGGGCACCTGATCTCTCGGATCTTCATTTGAGATCAAGATATCTGTATCTTCTTGTCTTTCTACCAACGTATTTCTCAAATACCGATCTGGGCCATGATTCCCCATTCTCAGGTCATCAAAATTATTGTACGTTACGCTAGTTATAAATGCCCATTTTTCTGAAGCCATGTTCACATCGGCGTGAATCGTATTTTCCTTATTGGCCGTAGCATACCTAGCATTGGCATTCCCCGAGACCACCACAGAATCTCTTCGCAGGAAATGTGGCTCAAGGGTAAGGAAGTTCATAACGCCACCAATTGCATCACTTCCATATATAACAGATCCGGGGCCAAATATTACTTCCGTATTCTTTATGGTAAATGGATCTATTGAAATGACATTCTGTATATTTCCCCCTCTAAAAATTGCATTATTCATTCTCACTCCGTCCACAGACAACACCAGTCTGTTTGTCGCAAATCCACGTATCATGGGGCTACCCCCACCAAGCTGACTTTTCTGAACAAATACCTGTCCACTGTTTTGCAAAAGATCTGCCGCGGTCTGAGGGGTAGTAAACGCAATTGATTGTGCACTTATGGAAGAGATCTTTTGTGGAATGTCTTTTTTCTGTTGTTCCCATTTGGAAATAGACATGACCACCTCATCTAAAAGTTCTGTTTGGGGTATGAGGAAAATAAGCTGTCCGCGCTTAAGGAATAGATTTTTGGTTGCCGTTCTGGCCTCATAGCCAATATGACTGATTGTGATGCGATCTGTTCCATTAAATTTTGAAAGATCACAAACTCCATCAAAGTCGGATAAGGCTGTTTTTGATTTATCTGCAGTGTAGAGCACTGCATTGACAATGGGCTGTCTTGTTTCCGCATCCAATATCGTTATTTCCTGTGACCATCCACTGGAGACAAGAAATAAACATCCTAAAAGCAACAATAAGCGCATGCTTAGCTAAAAACTTCATTCAAAACTGCCAGGGACCTGGGTTTTCTAAAACCGTGCAAATGTAATTCAAAATAAAGGACAATTTTTTGCAACAATGCCTGCCTCTCTTCTTTCCCCATCCTGATCGTATGAATTGCATCAAAATTTATGCCTAAGAGGGATATAAAATGGTCTAATTCATTCCCTGTCAACATTGGGTTAAGTCCGGGGTGTGGAATAAATTGTCCATCCTGCAGATCGAAGTAGGAAGATCTGCCAGTAGAAACCTCCGGATAAAAACCTAAGTACTTTGTCATTTCTAAAAGGAAATACAAATGAAAATTAGCTACCTGATCATGAGTGTCCAGCCATTGAAATGCTGCTTCCATGTACCGAAATAGCCCTTCATTCTTTTCTTCTTCATAGATACTATTCCCCAACATCTCGGACAGAAAAAAAGCAACAGCATTTTTAGTAATATTAGAATGCAAGCTTTGATAAGGATAAGTGCTTTTTACTTCCTGTAGTCGCTCCATAGAGCCTTTATTTCTGTGTATTGCCACTACCTCTAATTGCATCAAAGGCTGGAAATAGGCCACTTTAAGTTTTCCTTTCTTTGAGCCCATTACTCCTTTTAGCAGATAGGTTTTAAGTCCGTCAGATTCTGTAAATGCCTTTACTATCATGCTGGTATCCCCATATTTAAGGGAAGATAGTACGATGGCCCTGGTAGTTATCCGCATTGGTATATGGTTGGGATCCAAAGATACTAAAAAGCCCGCTGAGGAATGCTCAGCGGGCCTTGTTGAATTATTCAATTTTCCTAGATAACCCCTTGTGCTAACATGGCATCTGCAACTTTTACAAAGCCGGCGATATTGGCCCCTTTAACATAATTACAAAAACCATCCTTTTCCTTTCCATATTCAATGCAAGAGTCGTGGATGTCTTCCATGATCCCTTTCAATCGCTCGTCTACTTCTTCGCGAGTCCAGCTTATTCGTAAGGAATTCTGAGACATTTCAAGTCCAGACGTTGCTACGCCACCCGCATTCGATGCTTTACCTGGTGCAAATAGGATCTTTGCTTCGTGAAAAGCGTGGATCGCATCGGGCATTGAAGGCATATTGGCCCCTTCGGCCACACACATACATCCGTTTTTTATGAGGGCTTTTGCTCCTTCGCCATCTAGTTCATTCTGAGTAGCACATGGTAAGGCAATATCACAAGCAACATTCCAGGGGGTGTCGCCTTTATGAAAGCTAGCCGACTTATATTTATCTGCATACTCGGAGATACGACCTCTTTTATTATTCTTCAGGTCCATGACATATGCCAGTTTTTCTGCTGAAATACCATCCTTATCATGAATATAGCCTCCAGAATCTGAAAGGGTCACTACCTTGCCTCCAAGTTGAATAACCTTCTCAGCAGCGTATTGCGCAACGTTTCCAGATCCGGAAATGACCACCGTTTTTCCTTTTATGTCTTTATTTCTGGTTTTCAACATGCTTTGCGCAAAATAAACAGTTCCATAGCCTGTTGCTTCAGGTCTGATCTTGGATCCACCCCAGGAAAGTCCTTTTCCTGTTAGCACCCCGGTAAACTCATTTCGTATCTTTTTGTACATTCCGAACAGGAAACCTATCTCACGTGCCCCTACTCCAATATCTCCTGCTGGTACATCCGTATTGGGTCCAATGTGCCGGCAAAGTTCCGTCATAAAAGAATGACAAAACCGCATCACCTCATCATCCGATTTTCCTTTTGGATCAAAGTCAGATCCACCTTTTCCGCCACCCATTGGCAATGTTGTTAAACTATTCTTGAATACTTGTTCAAAGGCAAGGAATTTAAGGATGCTCGCATTTACTGATGGATGGAAACGCAACCCTCCTTTATAGGGTCCAATGGCGGAGTTCATCTGAATTCGGTAACCGCGGTTAACATGTATCTCACCATCATCATCGACCCAGGCAACCCTGAATGAAAGCAGGCGCTCCGGTTCTACCATTCGTAATAAAATATTTTTACCGCTGTAAATTTCGTGTTCAGCTATGTACGGGATCACAGTTTCTGCTACTTCCTGTACTGCCTGAATAAATTCAGGTTCATGACCATTTCTAGCCGTCACCTCATCCATAAAGGCTTTGATTTTTGCTTCCATAAGTTCTTAATTGTATTAGGCTGTTGTTATATTACCAATATTTGGGCAAAATTATGGTATTTAAATAATTAATCGGTCTTTTTTTGACAATTTGATAAAATACTTACCCAATAGCCTGCTCAAGATCTGAGATAAGGTCATTGACATCCTCTATACCAACACTTAACCGGATAAGAGAATCCACCACACCACTCTTTTCCCGCTCCTCTTTTGGAATGCTTGCATGGGTCATGCTGGCAGGATGTCCTGCAAGACTTTCCACACCCCCAAGCGATTCTGCCAGTGTAAAGACCTTTAGTTTTTCAACAATTTGAACCGCCTCACTGAAGTTACTTCCTTTGGGAATAAAGGAGATCATCGCCCCAAAATCATTCATCTGGCTCTTAGCCACCTCATGGTTGGGGTGTTCTTCAAACCCGGGCCAGTACACTTTCTCTATTTTTGGGTGTTTCTTTAAATACTGGGCAATAGCCTCCCCATTTTCACAATGCCGCTGCATGCGCACATGCAAGGTTTTGATGCCTCTTAGCACCAGAAAACTATCCATGGGCCCACAAACGGCCCCACTCGCATTTTGTATGAAATACAGTTTATCTGCCAATTCTTTATCATTCACTACAAGAGCTCCCACCACCACATCACTGTGTCCTCCAAGGTATTTGGTGGCAGAATGCATCACGATATCTGCACCCAACTCCAAAGGTCTTTGCAGGTAAGGCGTGGCAAAGGTATTATCTACTGCCAGAAGCAGATTATGCTTTGCCGCTAAATCCGCTACCGCTTTGATGTTGATCACATTCATCATGGGATTGGTAGGTGTTTCTACCCAGAGTAATTTTGTATTCTTATTGATCTTTTCCTCTATCCTGGCTATTTCCCCCATTCCAATGAAGTGAAAAGTGATACCAAATTTTTCAAAGACCTGTTTAAACAGCCTGTAACTACCCCCGTAGAGATCGTTGGTAGATACTACTTCATCCCCAGGAGAAAGTAACTTTATAACCGCATCAATGGCGGCAAGACCACTGGCAAATGCAAGGCCATATTCTCCACTTTCAATACTCGCAAGAGAGCGCTCCAAAGCTGTTCTGGTTGGATTAGCGCTCCGGGAATACTCGTATCCCTTATGACCCCCAGGGGTTGTTTGGGCATAGGTAGAGGTTTGATAAATTGGTGGCATTACGGCGCCGTAAGCGGCATCGGGTTCCTGTCCTCCATGAATGGTCTTGCTGTTGAATTTTAAAGGGTGTTTGCTCATCGTCCTAAAATAGAATCACAAAGGTATTGTTCTGAATCGGATTACCCCAATGCTTTCTCAAGGATAAAATCATTCCTTCTTTAAAGCACAAAATCATGGGATAAAAATGTAGTTTTGTGGCACCTATTTATATACCTATGAGATTTTCCCCGTTCGCCTTAATCTTCCTTACCCTATTTATCATCACAGCTTGTGAAGAAGAGACAACCATGGTAATGGAACCTGTTGTCTATACAAATTCTCCTTGCGCTAGCTGTCCAAATGTTTCTATACAATATCCCAGGGCCCTTGAAAATACTAAACTTAGCAGAGCCATCAACACAGCCATAGAAGAAGAAATAATAGGCTTGCTAACCTTTGCCGATAGTTTGGAAGTTACTAATATGGATGAGGCCATAGCATCCTTTAGCGAGGGCTATGCTGAACTTAAAGAGGTATATCCTGATGAAACCATCCCCTGGGAGGCAAATATACGGGCCGAGGTTTCTTTTGAAAACAGGCGGGTGCTTTCCGTAAAGTTAGATTCCTATCTTTTTACAGGAGGAGCACATGGATATGCTGCTACACAATTCCTGAATTTTGATATGAATAAGGGACAGGAAATTGATACCAGGGCGCTCTTTAAGGATCTGCTTGCTTTTCGTTCCTATGCAGAATCTAAGTTTCGCTCCCAGGAAAATATACCTGAAAAAGCCCCCATCAATAGTACGGGATTTATGTTTGAACTAGATTCATTCTACCTGCCAGAAAATATTGGTCTTACCCCTAAAGGTATTCTCTTACTTTACAACCAGTATGAGGTGGCCTCTTATGCAGACGGTCAAATAGAACTTCTTATCCCATTCAGAGAGGTAAAGAAGTTTGTTACCCCTGATATGAAATTATAAGATCAGGCAGAAGCTAACAGTTTTTTTTGAATGGCCTGTACGGTACCCATGTGCAATCCCAAATGAAATATATTAAAGGCAATGGCATCCTCTGCACTATTCAGGGTTACATTGGCGCTGGTAGTGTAAGGCTCGTAATCCTTGAAGATCCCCTTTTGGTAATCTTCTTTGACCCACTTTGGCGTATCTAGTAAGCCTTTAGCCACCAGCTGCACTTCTTCTTCTGAAACCCCTTTCTCAGGAAAGGTTCCTTTACTGTATTTTTTGACTAATCCCCAGTCCAGGCGTGTATGAAGCTTACTTAATTTATACACCAATAATTGCTGTGTTACCAGTACATGGCTTACATTCCAGAATATATTATTATTAAAATTTTCAGGAACGGCAAAAAGATCTTCCTTAGAAGTAGTCAAAAGGATATTGTGATAAATGACATGTATTTTTTCAGTGATATCAAATAGTTTTTCCATGTGTAGTTTTGTTTAAAAATATAATAATTAGGTTTAAATAAGTTTCTTTGTAGGATAAGATCCCAATAAAATGTGATAACATAAGATATGAAAGGCACAATATACTACCTCAGCAGTTGCGATACCTGCAAAAGGATTCTAAAGGACCTGGCCCCAACGAAAGAAATTGTATTACAAGACATCAAGAGTTCACCCCTGACCGCAAAACAACTCGATGGGCTTAAAGTAAAAGCCGGAAGCTATGAGGCACTGTTTAGCAAGCGGGCACGACTCTATAAAGAGCGTAAGCTAAAGGAAAAAACACTTACAGAAACTGATTACTGCAATTTATTGTTGGAACATTACACTTTTTTAAAACGACCTGTAATGGTTATAGGTGAAGAGATCTTCATTGGAAATACCAAGAATGTGGTGGCAGCCGCAAAAGAAGCCCTCCAAACTTGAACAAGCGCACCCTGGCCATTTTAGCTGCCCTCGGGGCAACAACCATATATGGGTTAAACCACACCATAGCCAAAGGGGTTATGCCTATGCATGTAAAACCTTTTGGTTTTATCATGATCCGCGTTTTAGGTGCTACTGCACTTTTTTGGGGCATTTCCTTTCTGGGACCAAAAGAAAAGATCGAAAAAAAAGATTGGGGTCGACTCATCGCCTGCGCGTTATTTGGAATGGCGATCAATATGCTGGCATTCTTTAAGGGCCTGGACCTCTCTACGCCTATCAATAGCTCAGTACTGGTGACCACTACCCCTATCATTGTTGTAATATTATCTGCTTTTCTGATCAAAGAAAAGATCCGGTTGATAAAAGGATTAGGCATCACCGTAGGTCTTATAGGGGCCCTTGGTCTGATTATCTATGGACAGGAAATACGGCAAGACGCCCCAAATATTCCCTTGGGGAACACGCTCTTTCTGTTAAATTCTTTATTTTTTGGATTATACCTCATACTTACCAAAAAACTGGTTGAAAAATACCATCCTTTTACACTGATGAAATGGCTCTTCCTTATTGGGATCTTCCTGAACCTCCCTATAGCACTGCCAGAATTCCTGGAGATCTCCTGGAGTACCCTACCGGCAGACGCCGTGTGGAAAATAGTTTTTGTTGTCCTGGGGACAACCTTTTGCACCTATCTTTTTAATGCCTATGCCCTTACTCAGTTAAAAGCTTCTACGGTTAGTGTCTTCGTTTATATTCAGCCGTTCGTAGGTATACTTTTTGCAGTGCTTATGGGTAAAGATCAGCTGAACCCCGTGAAGATCACTGCCGCCTGTTTGGTCTTTTTAGGCGTATACCTGGTAAGTAAAAAAGCTAAACCAGATCCCTTGGGTGCTTCTTGAATCTTCTGGTATCTTCTTTTGTTAGCACCCTGAAGTCGCTCGCTTTTTCTGCGCCAAGAAAGCCCTCTAGTAATGATTTTGGCAATGGCTTTAGCTTACGTGTTTCCCAACTCATCCAGGATCCCATGAGTTCGCAACGTGCTACATTCTTCCCATGGTCATCATAAAAATTCTGGTGAAATTCAAAGAACATCCCATCATCACTAAGCCCTTTAACTTCCACAGATACCTTCACAGTGCTTTCTGGGAGTACTTCTTTAAAATAGTACATATGCTCATAAAATACTACGGGGCCTATTCGATGCTCAATGAGCCTTTTATGGTTAAAACCCAATGTTGACAAATAGGACATACGCGCATGGGTCATTAAGTTGGTATAGGAACTATTACCCAAATGCAAATTGGCGTCAAGATCGCTCCAGCGAATTTCAAATTCCTTAAAGTAGGGCATAGTAACTTCTTTTCGTTAGTCAACAAAAATACTACCGTTTTAAAATTTCTGCCTACCGATTGCAAAAAATTAATCCCTATTTTTAGCCTCAAATTTTGAAGCATGGATACGAAACCCTCCTTTATAAACGATTTATCACTTCCGGCCATCGCAGCACCAATGTTCCTTATTTCAGGGCCAAAATTGGTCATTGAGTGTTGTAAAAATGGTATTGTTGGCACCTTCCCTGCACTCAATCAGCGCAGCAGTGAGGGGTTTGAAGAATGGTTACTTGAGATCAAGGAAGCACTGGCCTCGCATGAGAAGGAAACCGGTAAAAAATGCGCTCCATTTGGAGTGAACCTAATTGTACATCCAACAAATCCACGTTTAGAGGCGGATTTAAAACTTTGCATCAAACACAAAGTGCCAATAATTATTACCTCTTTGGGGGCCGTATCTCAAGTGGTCAATGCCGTTCACAGTTATGGAGGTCTGGTCTTTCATGATATCATAAAAAAGCGTCATGCACAAAAAGCTGCTGAAGCCGGGGTAGACGGGCTCATTTTAGTAGCTGCAGGAGCAGGAGGTCATGCAGGAACTATCAACCCAATGACATTGGTAGCAGAGGTTAAAAAGTTCTTTCATAAAACAATCATATTGTCTGGTTGTATTTCAACAGGCCGTGATATTGCTTCGGCAATGCAAATGGGTGCAGACCTTGCCTATATGGGAACTCGCTTTATAAATACCATAGAAAGTAAAGCTCCGGAAGAATATAGGCAAATGATCATTGAAGCTGGGGCAAGTGATGTGGTTTACACCGCAGCTATTTCCGGGGTGCATGCCAATTTTCTGGGGGCCAGCCTACAGGCAGCCGGGATCACCGAAGCGGACCTTAAAAAGGATACAAAAATAGATTTTGGGAAGGAACTAGATACCGAGGCCAAAGCGTGGAAAACAATCTGGTCTGCCGGCCAAGGAGTAGCCACGGTTGAAGATGTATTGTCAGTGACCGATCTGGTAACCACCTTAAAAAGAGAGTTTAAAGTAGCTATTGAAGAACAATCGGCCCTCCTGAATAACTATCCGAAATAACTTCCGGATAATATCGTACACCAATGTCAGTACTCTCTTCAGATTACAATCCTCCTTTACTTTTTAAGAATGGCCACGTCTCTACCGTATACTATGGATTGTTTCGGAGGATCTATGACCTGGATCAGGAACGTGAGCGCTTGGAACTGTCTGATGGTGATTTTATGGACCTAGACTGGAGTTATGCGAAGACTAAGACCACCAAAGTAGTGATCTTACTTCATGGCCTGGAAGGCCATGGCCAGCGTCCATATATTACCGGTAGTGCCAAATATTTTAACAACGCAGGTTACGATTGCTGCGCTGTTAATTTT
>JAHEHU010000134.1 GCA_024639765.1 Eudoraea sp. | reverse complement strand
AAAGCAAATATGACTTAACAACAACCCCTTGGCATATCTAAAAACTTTAATTACTATATTGTTATACTATTCAATCTTAGTACGATAAAAAAACCAGACTGAAGAACCTTTGCTCTCTTGCCAGAGCAGGCGGTCAAGATAAAAATTTAATTATGAGAAAAATCAAACTCCTTTTTTGTTTATCAATTGCCACAATAAGTTTTGCCCAAACTCCATCAGTTAAAATTTCACCTGATCTTGTTCCAGCCGTACCGGCAACTGTTGGAATGTCTGATACACGATTGAAACGTATAGATGCCATGCTTAAACAAGCCATAAAGGACGGTGATATTCCGGGAGCCGTCGCTCTAATCGCAAGAGATGGAAAAATAGTTTTCCACAGCGCTTATGGTCTGGCCGATAATTCGGCAGGAAAAAAGGTTTTTAATGATGCTATTTTCAGGATCGCCTCTCAGACCAAGGCCATTACCTCAACCGCAGTAATGATGCTCTGGGAAGAAGGAAAGTTTAAATTAGATGATCCTGTCTCCAAGTACATTCCCGAATTTAAGGATGCCAAAGTTCTCGATACTTTTAATGAAGCAGATACTACATACACCAGCATTCCTGCAGAGAAAGAAATTACAATCAGACATTTAATAACCCATACCTCAGGTATAGGTTACGGTGTAATTGATGGTGACCCAAGATTCAAAGCAATATATCACAAGGCCGGTATTACAGATCTTTTTACTACTGAGGATATCTCCATAGAAGAAAGTGTTAAGAAACTCGCCGGGCTTCCATTGCATCATACTCCAGGGGAGAAATTAACTTATAGTGAAGGCCTTGATGTTCTTGGTTACTTCATTGAAGTAGTCTCTGGATTACCTTTTGATCAATTTCTACGAACCCGTATATTTGACCCTTTAGGCATGAATGACACCTGGTTTTATTTACCAAAAGAGAAGCACGACCGACTCGTAACTGTTCAGCATAAAGTAGACGGCAAATGGGAAAAATACCCGGTTACGTTTTATGATACAGATTATCCTATTAAAGGCGCTAAAAGGTTTTTTTCGGGCGGGGCGGGTCTTTCCAGTACCGCAAAAGATTACGCAACCTTCCTCCAAATGTATCTGAATAAGGGTGAGTTAAACGGTGTCCGGCTACTAAGCAGAACCACAGTAAGAAGTATAATGGCTAACCAAATTGGGGACATCTGGAAAGACGGCCCGAAGAATTACGGATTGGCATTTGGGGTAGTAAATCAAAAAGGAGAGGATTCCGGCGGCTTGGGCAGTGATGGTACTTTTGACTGGGGTGGCTATTTTAATACCCAATATTTTGCGGATCCTGAGGAGCAGGTTATTGGTATCCTGATGAAACAAACACAAGGCACAACAAATGATAATACTGCCTGGAAATTCCGGCAGATGGTATTTAGCGCTGTAGATGACTAAGTCCAATTTTTATTATAAACTAAAATCTAATTACTCATTTTTCTTAGGGTTCTTGTTAATGCCCTTATTTGGGATCGCCCAATTGTCTTTTACGGAGTCTGAGACAGGAATACACATAAAAGAGGGTGACAAAAGTGTTCTTTTTTATCAAAAACAACCCAAATCGATCAACGGAGAATTCTCGCGAAACAATTATATACATCCACTCTACGGACTTGATGGATCTGTACTAACTGAAGACTTTCCGGAGGACCATCCACATCACAGGGGTGTTTTTTGGGCATGGCATCAGCTATATATTGAAAATACCAAAATAGGTGATTCCTGGGAATGCAGAGACTTTTCCTTGAATATCAAAAGCATTGAAATTTCGCAGGACAGGGACATTCTAAAGCTAATGGTGGCTACTTATTGGCAATCTCCACTATGGCTAAACAAGGAAGGAAAACAAAAACCCTTCCTGTTGGAAAATACAACAATAAGCATTTATCCCAGAAGGAATAACTATCGCATCGTAAGTTTTGAAATATCACTTTTAGCTCTTGAAAAGAATCTGAAAATAGGTGGTTCCGATGATGAAAAGGGCTATGGGGGTTTTTCCGTGAGAATGAAACTTCCCGAAGATGTACAATTTGCTTCCAATAAAGGTAAGGTAGTTCCTGAAAATAATGCCCTTGTAGCCGGAAAATGGATGAATATTTTTGGATTATTGACCAGTAATAAAAACATTTCGGGAATTGTAATATTCTCCCACCAGAATTCTACCGAAGAAAGTGAAAATTGGATCTTAAGAGAAAAAGAAAGTATGCAGAATTGTGTTTATCCGGGTAGAAAAGCGGTCTCAGTCTCTAGTTCAGATCCAACCATTTTAAAGTACAGCCTCCTTATATATGAAGGAACTATTACAGGACAGGAGATCCAAACAATTTATAAAGAATTGAATTAAACATTTATTATCTTACCACTTATTTTTTATTATGAAAACCATCCAACTTTTTATTATCAGCTTGTTATTATTCCCGGTAACCATACAGGCTCAAAAACGAAAAACTAAAACAAATACTCCACTATTTACTGTTCAGGATTCGCTTTATCATGGACTGAAATGGCGAAATATTGGTCCATTTAGAGGAGGCCGCAGTGTAGCAAGCAGCGGCGTTGTGAGACAGCCTATGACCTATTATATGGGCTCCACCGGAGGTGGTATATGGAAAACAACGGATGATGGTATCAGCTGGAAGAATATTTCTGATGACTTCTTAAAAACCGGAACCGTTGGCGCAATTGCGGTTTCAGAAAGCAATCCAAATATAGTCATAGCCGGTATGGGTGAACACGCCGCCAGAGGGGTAATGACCTCTATGGGAGATGGGGTCTACAAATCTAATGATGCTGGTAAAACATGGGAGCATATTGGCCTGGATAAAACCCGTCATATTTCAGATGTGGTTATTCATCCTGTAAATCCAGATATAATTTTTATTGGAGCCCAGGGTGCTCAATATGGCCCATCGGAAGATAGGGGAATTTACAGGTCAATAGATGGGGGTGAAAACTGGGAAAAAGTACTTTTTGTAAACAATACAACAGGGGCCTCTTCCCTGTCTATGGACATGAAAAACCCATTAATTCTTTATGCGGCATTCTGGGAACACAGCCGATATCCATGGACCATGAAGTCCGGGGGTAAAAATTCGGGTATTTATAAATCCACAGATGGAGGAACTAGCTGGAATAAGTTAAAAGAAGGCCTTCCTGAAGAATTTGGAAAAGCCGGGTTATCTGTGTCCCGTGCTAATCCAGAACTAGTGTTCGCAGTATTGGAAGCAGAAGGAAAAAAAGGTGGGGTTTACAGGTCCGATGATGCAGGTAAAAAATGGAGACAGGTAAATAAAGACCGGATAAATATTGCACGTTCCTGGTATTATATGGAAATATTTGCAGATCCTCAAGATGAAAACGTGGTATATATATGTAATGCCCCGGTAACAAAATCGATCGATGGCGGTAAAACATTTAGCCGGGTACCTACTCCACATGGGGACAACCATCATCTTTGGATAAATCCTCTGGATAATCGCAAAATGATTAATTCCAATGACGGTGGGGCCAACGTTTCTAATAACGGAGGAAAAAGCTGGAGTACACAACAAAAACAGCCCACATCACAGTTTTATAGAGTTATAACGGACAATCTGGTGCCTTATAATGTGTATGGTGGCCAGCAGGATAATTCTGCAATAGCTATCGCCAGCAGAACTAATGATGAGGGGATCGACTGGAAGGACTGGTACTCTGTAGCCGGCTGTGAAAGTGCTTATCTGGCTTTTGATCCTGATAATCCGGAAATAGTTTTCGGAGGCTGTTATCAGGGGATTATTGAAAAATGGGTAAGAGCTTCCAGAGAAGGTAAACCAATTAAAGAATACCCGGAATTGGCACTTGGTAATGCACCAGAAAGCTTCAAATTTCGATATAACTGGAACGCCCCGATTATAAGTTCTCCGCATGACCGAAATACCATATACCATGCAGGAAACGTTGTTTTCAAAACCACTGATGGGGGTATTAGTTGGTCTGTAATAAGTCCCGATCTTACTCGAAACGATAAAAGTAAGCAGGGTCCGGGAGGTGGGCCTTACACCAATGAAGCAGCAGGAGGTGAGAATTATAATACACTGATGTATCTCGTGGAATCTACACATGAAAAAGGGGTCCTTTGGGCCGGAAGTGATGACGGCCTTATACATATTACTAAAGATGGAGGGGGAAATTGGGAAAACGTTACGCCTCCCGGTTTAGCAGAAGGCATAATAAATAGTATTGAAGTATCCCCACACGATGCTTCTACAGCTTATGTGGCAGTAATGCGTTACAAGTTTATGGACTTAAAGCCATACATCTTTAAAACTACAGACTATGGTAAAACCTGGTCTAAAATAGTAAGTGGAATTACCGACGAACATACATTCGTACGTGTAGTCCGGGCTGATCCAAAGCGAAAGGGACTTTTGTATGCCGGCACGGAAACGGGTTTATATATTTCGTTTAATGATGGATTGAACTGGCAGCCCTTTCAGCTAAACTTACCAGTAGTACCCATTAATGACCTCACTATTCAGGATAACGATTTAGTGGCAGCAACGGCCGGTAGGTCATTCTGGATTTTGGATGATCTTGGGGCAATACAGAATAGTTCTGTAAATAATACTGATCTTTCGATCTTTAAACCTAAAGACACCTATTTACTATTTGGCGGAAGTTCTGAAAAACCACAACCAGGACTAGGACAAAATCCCAAACAAGGGGTTACTTTTGATTATTATCTGAATGAGGATGCAGATAGCCTGAATTTGGAATTACAGGTACTTCAAAATGGAAAACGTATCAGAACCATTACCAATAAAAATCAAAAAGATTTTAAAACATGGCCGGGAGGACCTTCCAAGCCAGCAGTTTTGTCATCAAAAATGGGCTACAACCGATTTACCTGGGATTTTAGAAAAGAAACACTCCCAGCTGTAGATAAAGTATTTGTATATGGAAATTATTCAGGTTCCACAGTGGCTCCAGGTAACTATGTTTTGAGAATGTCTTTGAATGACAAGGTGGCCGAAACGGAAGTGACCATTCTTCCCAACCCGAAAATTAAGGCCTCTAAATCCGATTTTGATGAACAACAATCTGTATTGGATCAGATTGAAAATACGATTAAGGCTATTCATGAATCTGTGTCTCAAATACGATCGGCAAAAAGTCAATTAAAAACTTATGAAGAGCTACTTGAAAATAATGAAGTTGCAACTGATCTATTGGAAAAGGGAAAAGAATTAATAAAACGTATAGACAGCTGGGAACAAAATCTTATCCAGCCTAATCAGAAAACTTTTCAGGATGTAATTAACTACAATAACCAGCTAAATGCCCAATTAATGCATCTGAAAGGATTTGTAGACAACTCAGATCCGAAAGTTACGCAAGGCGCCAAACAAAGGCTTGCTGATCTGCTGGATGATTGGAAAACCTATGAGAATGAGAAAAAGGCCATAGTGAATACGGAGATGGCTGCCTATAACAGGATGTATACAGACCTTGGATTGCCTGCATTGATACTCAAAG
>JAHEHU010000133.1 GCA_024639765.1 Eudoraea sp. | reverse complement strand
ACTGTATCGGCCTGTGAGCTTTACTAACAGATTCGGCCAGGATATTACGATCTGGCAGTTTAGTACATGGAGAGATATAACGCTCTTATGTGTCTGCCAAGACGATACAAATAGGACGATCTAAGGCTCAATTTGTTACAAAGATTAGTCGGGAAGTGTCACAAAATGAAGTAGTTAATTATTTAAAATTAGTTTTGTCCACAGTACCGGACCCGAAAATCTCGCCTGCCCTTTTAATCGATCAATTTCATTTTGAATAAGGCTGAGGAATTCGTGCGTAACGTTAAACTCATAGTCTAGGTAAGAATACGATATCTTGCGGGCAGTGAGGACATCCTGCAGAAGGCCCCTTAGCTCAGGGATACTCCGCAAGTCTTTAACAACCTTATCCCTGTCTGATTAAAGGATATAATCCTGCCATATGGGGTTTTGCACATCTGCATTTTCGTTGCCAAACTGAAAGTCTATGAATCCTCTGTCTTCGGGCTCCAGAATATTGCGCACCAATGTCCTATACTGCTGTGTCCAGGGATCCCACTCTGCTTTCTGGTCGTCCGGGGTGAGCAGGTATTTGTGATAGCGGGATAAGTAAAGTTTTAGACTATCATTTGAGCGGGATGATAAAATTTTATTTATCCACTCTTTTTAAACCGAAACCATTAAATTTAATAATGTATTCTTCCCCATTATTTACTAAACTTCCATATAGCAAGTTATCGATTAAAATTTTATAAGAAGGGAGCCAAAAGACTTCGTTACGGCCCGAGTTAATATTATCCGTAAAGTATAGCCGCTTATCATCTTCAAAAAAGGACACGATCACTCCGGGCTCTCCTTCTACCTCCCAATCGCCAATTAGAATTTTGGAGGCTTCCTGATTAAACAAGAAGCTTTCATCATATGTAGGTCTATTTAATAAAAAAGCAATTTCTTTATAACAATTTATTGCTCCCTGTCTGTATATAAGTGAGAATCTTAATTGATTACCTATTCCCAAATTTCTGTATTCAAAAACTTCATTTCTATATCTAAAATTGTTTAGCATATATTCAATTCGACTTTTCCTGTCGGATGAATTTGTGCCAGAATACCAAGGATAATTTTTCATAAGATGCTCCTGAATTTCATCCATAAAACCTCCCATATCCTCATCAAACTTATCAACCCACTTCTTATTGATTTTATAATTTCTATTAATGTTTTTTAATGCACCTTCAAACTCGTCGGGAACGATATCCAAATTTTGTTTTAGAAGAGAAAAGCTATCCTCCGTTAGGTCTACCCGATTGTAAAAATTGGTTAAGTTAAATAAATGTGGAATCTCATTTTTCTCATAGTCCTCCCTGGTTACACGATCGTTAAGAACCAAATAAATAGCGGAATCTCTTAATGAATAATAGTGCATCAGGTTGGTGGTCTTGTTGATATCCGATGACAGTTCAACCATCATATTAGTAAGAATTGTCCTGACTTTTTCATCATTATTCCTGGCTTCATTCCAACTATCTACCTGCAATGCAATCAAAATCCCAATGACCACCAGCAAAATCTCTCCAACTGCATAAAGCAGATACTTGGAAACCTTGTTCTGAGTTAAAAGACGTTGGCGTATTTTGCGGAAGAAGCGGAGCATATTTTAATTTTAGGCAGTTGACTTTCCGTTGGCTTCCAGAAGCGCATCTTCAATTTCCTTGACTAATTCATTAAGACCGTTTGTAAAGCGATTATATCTTGATACTAGGTTTTTATTCTGTCTATAATTTATTTTTAAAATATTCCTCGGAATAGGAGATTTCAGAAGTGTATTCAATATAAGTCTCCCTTCCTCATTGCTTTGAATGGAGTGCAGCCCTTCTTGATAATCAAATTCGTAGAAGTTTTGTTCAAAACGCCAAAATTGATCTGATTCAAGTACAGCATTCTTAAGGACTGCTTCAAAATCTTTAATTCTTGGTATTCCTAATTCATAATACTCTTTAATCCCTTTCATTACTTCCACATATTTTCCATATTCAGTAATATCCGAACTAACTAGTCTATCAAAATTATTTGTTCTCCAAGTAACCTGCGTATAAAAAGTTTCCAGGGCTTGCTCCAGGCTATCAGAGGTAAACCCTGAATAGTCCTGATGATTTAAAAATGATTTTATTCTCCTATTTTCTTTATTTAGGAATTCCATTTGAAATTTGATGTGGCGAACATCTTCTTTGATATCCGCTGCGATATTCCTAATGATATTTGTTAACTCTCTTCGGCTTTTTTGAGTCTCATTCCAGTTATTCACCTGCAATGCGATCAAAATCCCAATCACCACTAGTAAAATTTCCCCAATAGCATACAACAGGTATTTGCTGAATTTGTTATCAGTTAATAGTCGTTGACGTAGTTGGCGGAATATACGGAGCATAGCTAATCGTTACTTCTGTTAATTTCCTATGGAGATCAAAGGTGCCACGGAGGCCGAGCCGTCTTTTGCCATACTCATCAGCATTTGCATAACCGCAAAGGTATTTTTAGATTTTACATCCCGGTCGTCTATATAGTACCAATGATCGCGATAATTAATAGCCTGGTAAGCATTCTCCGGCTTGGTTTTGGCGACAAGGATGTGTATCAGGTCTGGCTTATCCGGGCGGAAAGTTGGCAGCGTACGTCCTTCGGCAATATGTTCTTCAGGCACCTCTATGTACCATGAAATATTAGACATCATTTCCAGAATAGAGTGTGTTTGTACAACGATAAGGTTTTCCCTTTCAATTATGACGCCGTATTCAATATCAAAAATATTCAAATCCTGATCTAGCTGTAACAGCTCCTTGAATTTTATAATACTCCTTTGAACAGAGTCTGTTCTTGCAAGCTCGGGAAGTATAATATCTACATCCACCTTGGGCCAGTCCCCCCTGAAATGCATCCCTAAGGCGCCGGCTCGTTGAAGCTGGTGCAGCACCTCTAACAATTCCTTAAATTCAGGGTCGCCCTGCCGTTGTTCTCCTGGTGTCCCTATCTCATTGTGGATGCCATTGATCACAGAATTGGTCAACCGCATGAGTCGTTCTGCAGACCAACCAGACTGGATCAGAAAAAAGATCACCGAAGGGGGTAGCGGCGTGAGTAAACTCTGGGAAAAAGCCTGTCCTGTCATAGGGGTATAAGTGATCGTAGGGCGGTCTGACCAGTTGGAGGAAAGGTTACCACCAAAGGAATTTCCCAGTGGGTTGGTACCTCCGTTCATAACGGCCGAACCTCCTCGGGTATATGAATTAATGACAGAGGCCACATTCATAAAACGGGGCATTTCCAAATACCTTAGACGAACGATATTCAGTAACATCTGTTCGTTCTCATGGTTGGCAATGCGCTCGTTGTAATTAAAACTGTCTTGTGGAATTGTCTTAGGCCCCATGGATTTGCAAGACGATAAGGCCATGGCAACACACAGGAATATAGTACATAATGCCAGGTTTTGGGAAGGCAATATCTTCTTCCGGAGGGTGGAGATCAAAAGGAATGACATGGTTTAAATAATGGTTGGTTCTTGTTAAATATAATCGAAAGAAACCATATATGCCCCGTAGCGAGCTTATTTTAAGTATCACTAAACGAGATAATAACGATATACCTTGTAGTCCATAAGCATACTAAACTAACCCCGCTTGCCCTCCAAAATAATGGGAAAGTGGAATGAAATCTTATAAAAATCTGGAGAACTAGCTCTTTTTAGTGATCGACAGATTGATCACAATGGCCATCAACAACCAAATAATAAAAGTCTCCCCATGGGTCATTTCATAGGTAGATCCTGCGGCTTTGGCGGCCATTAACACAAGGTATACTACAATAGGAGAAAGAAGTAAGCTAATGGCGAGATGAAGAAGTGATTTCTTGTAATCCATAGGTAAATTATTTTAATTGGTTAGTCATTTACATTTAGCTCTAAGATAGAATTTCTGGCGAACTTAAAAAAACAAGGAATTCCATGTAGTTGTTACGAGACTACATTGTTTTGCTTTATGTAAGCCGTTATTTCCCTATTCTTCCATCATTCCTTTAAACTTGTTATACAAGAACGAGATCAGTAACAACAAGATCCCGAGCGATACAAACACCACTGTTTTAGACAAGGTTGAAAGATCTGCCAGATCGTAAAAGAACAGTTTTATAAGGGTAACGCCAAACAAGACAATAGCAGCTACCCGCAGGTGTTTCTTCCCTTTCCAGATCCCAATGGCGCTCAGCCCCAACGCATAGATACCCCAGAAGATGGTAAGAGCCAGTTTGTATGAATCTTCTGCATCTCCAAGATCTAGCCAGTGGAGGAGCTCACTGCTGGCTACCCATAGGAGGGTTACACTCAAAGTGAGTTCAAAGGGGATTCTGTATTGTTGTTTTTCAAATAGTTGTTTTAGTTGACGATGGGCAAAAGCAAGCATCATAGCCACAAATACATAGCCCAGATACCGCAACCCCAATGCATACCAGTCTGGTATTTTCTCCCCAGCAAAATCGGCCAACAAATAGCTTTCCCGTAACTCGCTGAGGTCGTATAGTCCCGCGGTGAGGAAGAAAAGCAGTCCGGCAGCACTCATGCAAAGTGCCAGGACACCTAGTAGTTTGCGTTGAAACCTCACCGTATTTAGGGCCAGTAACAGGCTGATAAAGCCAGTAAAGTACAAGAACTGCCAAAAGTATTTCAGGATCCTAAAATCATAATTGTGATCATTGTTATATATACCGGTCGCTACTTCTGGTGCAGAAGCCAAAAACCGACCTTCCCAGTAATACCCTATCTCTTGTGAAAAGGCAAAATAGGTGACCACTAAAAAGAGCCCTGTGAGCCCCAGGGACACAAGGGTATCCTCATCGCCTCCTTTAATAAATGCAGGAGTGTACTTCTTGTTGTAATGCAGCCAGTTAAGGTAGCCCAATCCCCCAATAAAGAGGAGGGAAGTTAAAAAGGTGATATTAAGCAGCGATGTGAAACGGGTAATGTCATCTTCAAAATACAGCCCGCCGTAATAGGCCTGGTTCCAATCTTGCAGAAGGCTTACAAAGGCTAGCAGTAACACCGGGTAGGCAATTTTTTCATAGATAGGGAGCTGTTTGGTCCTGCCGATCCAGAATAAGACAAGCGCTTCACCCAGCCATAAGAGACTCACCCAGTTTCCGTCTAATTGTACGGGAATGGAAAGGGTCACAAAGACGAGTACCATCCCAGAAACAAGGTAAAAAATAGATCTGTCTATGTCCTTTTGGCGGTAGATGACAATTCCCATTACGCCGTGTATAAGGGCATGGAAGAGAGTGTACAAGCCAAGATAGGATTCCCATTCCTGTATATCCAACAAGTTGTAGCCAAGGCTGTAGAACACAATAGAGTTGGCCAGTACCATCACAATGTCTAGCCCTTCAAAAGGTTCTTTATGCAGCAGTTTATAGCCCAGAAAGGTGAGATAAAAGAGGACAAAAAATACAAAGCCAAAGCCAAAGACAATGCCGAAATGTTCAGAATACTCGTAGTTAAAACTGTACCAACTAATCACAATGAGCCAGGTAAGAAAGAAGGCTACCAGGTA
>JAHEHU010000132.1 GCA_024639765.1 Eudoraea sp. | reverse complement strand
AAAATTGCCACGGGTAAATCTCCTACTTTAACTTTAGCATCTGCTTTTAAGGCAAATCCTTCAGGTAAATTATTAGCAGTGTCGTCATTGTCTTTATTACAAGATACCATTGCAAATACACTTAATACAGTAAGGGATATCATTTTAATTGTTTTCATCTTTAAATTGTTTTTAGGTTTAAATTCATTATTCATTTGGGGGTAATCTTTTTTTTGTTTCATACACATTTTAAATTTTGCTGAGATTTGGGTTTATTTAATCCGCAATGTTAACATATATAACAACTACCATTAAAAAAACCCTACCGCATATCGAAAAATAAGTGGTTTAAATAGTTTTGGTGTATTTTTAACGTAATTTGAACACTTATATTTTGGTTGTCCAGGATCTATGAGAACTATTATAAAGTTAATTGTGTGGAATGTAATTTACCGGGTGCAAATAGACCAACCAATCTGGGTTATTTCTGGATAGGACAAGGGTTTATAAATTTCCACCTATAAACCTATATATGATCATAGTATTACAATCTTCCTCAGTGTATAACTAACCCAAAAATTGTATATTTATGTATGAAAAAAAATATATGCACTACCCTCTTGCTGTCTTTGGTCCTTTCGGGTGGACTTCTTGCACAAAGCAATACATCTATAAAAGAATCTTATGAATCGTATTTCGAACTTCCCCGGGAGTCCATATTCCTGCACTTAAACAAGAGCACCTATGTGGTTGGGGAAGAACTTTGGTTTAGTGCTTATGCATACGACCGGAAGTACGGACTACCATTTACCCAGAGTACGAACCTACAGGTAGTCTTGTACAACGAACAGGGCGTGCCCATAGAAGATCGTTTGGTTATGGCGGTGAATGGCTTTGCCAGGGGAAATATCGCTATAGACTCTACCTATGCCAGTGGGGACTACTACATAAAAGCCTCCACCAATTGGATGCGGAACTTTACTGAAGATGATTCCTTTGTACAGAAGATACAGATCATCAATGGCAGTGTGGAACTCAAGGAACTTGCAGCTACAAAATACGATCTTCAATTGTTACCGGAAGGAGGCCATCTTGTACAGGGCGTAGAAAGTGTCATAGGTGTAAAGCTTATTGATGCCGAAGGCCGTGGCGTGGTGTTTCAAAAGGGTAAGCTTCTTAATGAAAGTGGTAAAAGTGTCATGGATTTTGAGGGAAACGCCTTTGGAATGGCGAGTTTTCCTTTAAAGCCCAAAAGTGGCGCCTATACTGTGAGTATAAAACTTGGAAATAACAAGCAGATAACTGCTCCCCTTCCTGAAGTATCAGAAAAGGGGATGGTGCTCAGGGTGGTCAACAATTATGGCGACAAGGATATCTTATTAGCTGTTGCCACGAATAAAAATACACTGAAAGACATCAAAAAGAAGAAATACAGGCTTTCGGTGCATAAGGATGGGGACATCAGAGAGACGAGATCTATTGAGTTTGACAATACAGCGCGAGAGAACATCCTTTCTATAAATAGAGAACAACTCTTTCCAGGGGTAAACACAGTAACCCTTTTTGACCAGGATAACAGACCCATTGCAGAACGTCTCTTCTTTAACCCCTTTGGAGTAAAGGCCATGCAGGCTGAGGTTTATCTCGCTGAGAAAATGAGAGATTCTCTCTCCATTGGTGTGGAGCTCATATCAAGAGGCGATAAAACCGGGAATCTCAGTATTTCCATATTACCGGCAGAAACGAGAGCCTATAACAGCAAAGTCAATATATTTTCTGAGTTTCTGCTAAAACCATACATAAAGGGATATGTAGAGAACCCTGCCCATTATTTAAGGGATTTTACGGCTAATAAAGCGTTTGACCTGGACCTGCTGCTACTCACGCAGGGATGGAGCAGATACCAGTGGAAGAATATCTTTAACCGTGCTCCTGTAGCCAACTTCCCTTATGAAAATGGCCTCACATTAAAAGGAAGTTTCAACGGCGCAGACGTGAAAAAATTTCCTAGCTTTTATATGGAGGATTCAAAATACCATGAGTCCAGGGCAGTACTATTGGAAAGCCTCAACTTCGAAATTCCAAACCTGCTTGTGGAGAAAAATGAAGAAGTTCAGATAAAATTAATCCGTGAAAACGGAAAACTATCATCGCGTGGATTTTACGCCAGGATGCTACCTGGAGCACAGCCAGGATTATTAAAAACAGGAGGACTGACTATACCAAACATCTACGCTTCGGAACTACCAGAACTAGATTACAAATGGGAGAATAAAACTATCTTTTTAGATGAGGTGAAAGTGGTAGAGCAAAAGCGACAATTTTCAAATATAATTGGGCAAGGTGAAATGAAGGTAGACCAAAATTTAGTAAACATGTTTCCTCGGGTAACTGATCTTATCAGAATGAACGGGTTTAACGTCTTCGAATCATTAGGCGCCGTTTCGGTCGTTAGCAGAAGGACACGCAGCTTTTCAACCGGTCCACTTTCTCCGGCGATTTATTTGGATGGTACCCGTCTTACCTCAAACATAGACGGTTTTCCATTCCTTTATGAAATGTCTACCATGGAGATCGAAAGAATCAGTTTCGTAGCTACTCCGGATGTCACCCAAGGTGTAGCAGGGGCTGGCGGCATTATTAGAATATGGACCAGAAAAACGCCACTTTACGCTAAAGAGATTTCCGAAAGGAAGAAAACATTTATTGACACCTCCAACGGTTTTGATGTTCCCAAAGAGTTTTATACCCCAAAATATCTATTTGCAAGTTCACTATTTGAGTATTCAGGGGCCATCCACTGGGAACCACAACTCAGAATGGATGCCAATGGCAAGGCTTCATTTAACATCTTGGATACGGGAATAGATAGGATATCTTTCTATATCGAGGGAATGGCTGAAGACGGTAAGCTTATTTCTACCATTAAAACAATCATGATATCTGAGAAGAGTAATCCTTAAGCGATTATTTTTACCAACTTCAAACCACAAATCCTAAGTGCTTACGGATTGTCTAACTTTTGGTAAAAGCTTTTAAATTCCTGTTTACCCGAACTTTGGCATTGCATATCTATGGCGGGGTTTTTATCTTTGAGTATGAAAAAGAAAATATGCACTACCCTCTTGTTGTCTTTGGTCCTTTCCGGCGGACTTCTTGCACAAAGCAGCACTTCTATAAAAGAGTCTTATGAATCGTATTTCGAACTTCCCAGGGAGTCAGTATTCCTGCACTTAAACAAGAGCACCTATGTGGTTGGGGAAGAGCTTTGGTTTAGCGCTTACGCATACGACCGAAAGTACGGACTGCCATTTACCCAGAGTACAAACCTACAGGTAGTCTTGTACAACGAAGAGGGTGAACCCTTGGAAGATCGTTTGGTTATGGCGGTGAATGGCTTTGCCAGAGGTAATATCGCTATAGACTCTACCTATGCCAGTGGGGACTACTACATAAAAGCTTCTACCAATTGGATGCGGAACTTTACCGAAGATGATTCCTTTATACAGAAGATACAGATCATCAATGGCAGTGTGGAACTCAAGGAACTTGCAGCTACAAAATACGACCTGCAATTATTACCGGAAGGAGGCCATCTTGTACAGGGCTTAGAAAGCGTTGTGGGTGTAAAACTGATTGATGCCGAAGGCCGTGGTGTGGTGTTTGAAAAGGGTAGTTTGGTTAATGACAGTGGCAGAAGTGTCATGGATTTCGAGGGGAACGCCTTTGGAATGGCTAGTTTTCCTATCCGGCCTAAAAATAGCGCCTATACCGTAAGCATAAAACTTGGAAACAACGAACTGGTAACTGCTGCCCTGCCT
Organism: Eudoraea sp.; assembly: GCA_024639765.1. GTDB lineage: Bacteria > Bacteroidota > Bacteroidia > Flavobacteriales > Flavobacteriaceae > Muriicola. The sequence goes on along the minus strand of JAHEHU010000132.1, from coordinate 1,784 downwards.
GAGGTATCAGAAAAGGGTATGGTGCTCAGGGTGGTTAACAATTATGGCGACAAGGATATCTTATTAGCTGTTGCCACTAATAAAAATACGCTGAAGGACATCAAAAAGAAAAAATACAGGCTTTTAGTGCACAAAGACGGTGATATCAGAGAGGCGAGATCTATAGCGTTTGACAATACAATGCGAGAGAGCATCCTATCTATAAATAGGGAACAACTCTTTCCGGGTGTAAACACAGTAACCCTTTTTGACCAGGAAAACAGACCCATTGCAGAACGTCTCTTCTTTAACCCCTTTGAAATAAAGACCATACAGGCCCAGGTGCGCGTTGCTGAGAAAATGAGGGATTCTCTGGCTATTGCTGTTGGGCTCATCTCAAAAGGCGAAAAAACTGGGAATCTCAGTATTTCAGTATTACCTGCAGAAACAAGGGCCTACAACAGTAAAGTTAATATATTGTCTGAGTTCCTTCTAAAGCCATACATAAAAGGATATGTAGAGAACCCCGCCTACTATTTCAGGGGATTAAGTCCTAAAAAGGGCTACGACCTGGATCTGCTACTGCTCACGCAAGGATGGAGTAGATACGAATGGAAGAATATCTTTAACCGTGCGCCCATTGCCAACTTTCCTTATGAAAATGGTTTCACGCTAAAAGGAAGTATTAACGGGGCAGATTTGGAAAAATTTCCTTCCTTTTATATGGAAGATTCCAAATATCACGACTCCAGGGCGGTGCTACTGGAAAGTCCCGACTTTGAAATTCCAAACTTACTTGTAGAGAAAAACGAAAAGATACAGATAAAATTGATCCGTGAAAACGGAAAACCATCATCGCGTGGTTTTTACGCCAGGATGTTAACTAGTACACAACCGGGCTTTTTAAAACCCGGAGAATTGACTACTCCGAACATCTACGCTTCGGAACTACCGAATCTGGATTACAGCCTAGAGGATAAGACCATCGTTTTAGATGAGGTGGCAGTAGTAGAGCAAAAACGAAAATTTACAAGTATAGTTGGGCAGGATGAAATTACCGTAGATCGGCAAGTAGTAAACATGTATCCCCGTGTAACGGATCTTATCAGAATGAAGGGGTTTAATGTACGTGAGGGGTTGGGAAATGTTAGTTTAATTAACCGGAGAAGCGGTGGTACTCCAGTAATATATTTAGATGGTATACGACTTCTAGCAACGACACCACCACCACAAGGATCTCCGCCACCTCCATCACAAGCACCGGGACAAGGACGAGCAATTGGTACTAGAGGTGGTATGAATACGCCAAGCACTCCTGTAAGAGGTTTTTCTCCGAGTTCGGGTAGTTTTGATTTTCTGTACGAGTTCTATACCGCGGAAATAGAGCGTATTGAGGTCAAGCCACAAATTGATGTCTCTGAGGGTACAGCCGGTCGTGGCGGAGTGATCAAAATTTGGACGAGACGAACACCCCTTCTACCTGACGGAGATACAGATTTGAAGAAAAGCTTTATTGACACCACCCACGGTTTTGATGTTCCCAAAATGTTTTATACACCAAAATATCTATATGCCAGCCCATTATTTGAGTATTCAGGGACCATCCACTGGGAACCACAGCTCATGACCGATGCCGACGGTAAGGCTACATTTAACATACTGGATACAGGAATCGATAGGATATCTTTCTATATAGAGGGTATGTCAGAAAAAGGATATCTGATTTCTACCATTAAAACACTCACGATATCTCAGAAGAGCAATCCCTAAACACAAATTTAAGAATACTATTCACTTATGAAACT
>JAHEHU010000131.1 GCA_024639765.1 Eudoraea sp. | reverse complement strand
AAGGATAAGAAAGAGACTTAATCATTCAACTTCAGAACGGCCATAAAAGCTTGTTGAGGGATCTCCACATTGCCCACCTGACGCATTCTCTTTTTTCCTTTTTTCTGCTTCTCGAGCAGTTTTCTCTTTCTGGAAATATCACCCCCATAACACTTGGCGGTAACATCTTTTCGCAGGGCTTTGATGGTCTCTCGGGAAATGATCTTCGCTCCAATAGCTGCCTGAATGGGGATATCAAATTGCTGTCTTGGGATAAGCTCTTTGAGCTTTTCACACATCTTCTTCCCAATATTGGCAGCATTATCTGCATGTATAAGGGCAGACAGGGCATCTACAGGCTGAGCATTTAAGAGAATATCTACTCGTACCAATTTTGAGACCCTCATGCCTATAGGGGCATAATCAAAAGAGGCATATCCTTTGGATACGGTTTTTAGTCGGTCGTAAAAATCGAATACGATCTCCGCCAAGGGCATATCAAAGTTGAGCTCTACCCGTTCGGTGGTTAAATAGGTCTGATTGGTGATCTGTCCTCTTTTTTCGATACACAAGGACATTACATTCCCCACAAAATCAGATTTTGTTATGATGGTCGCTTTAATGTATGGCTCTTCCACCCGGTCTATGGTGGAGGGGTCCGGTAAGTCTGAAGGATTATTTACCGTTAGCGGAATCTCCGGATTTTTGCGCGTGAATGCATGATAACTCACATTGGGAACAGTAGTGATAACGGTCATGTCGAACTCACGCTCCAGTCTTTCCTGAATGATCTCCATATGAAGCATTCCCAGGAATCCACATCGAAATCCAAAGCCAAGTGCAGCGCTACTTTCTGGGGTAAACACCAACGAGGCATCGTTCAGTTGTAATTTTTCCATGGAGGATCTCAGTTCCTCAAAATCTTCTGTGTCTACCGGATAGATCCCGGCAAAGACCATAGGCTTTACATCTTCAAATCCGGCAATGGCATTCTTGGTAGGGTTGGTTGCATCTGTTATGGTGTCTCCCACTTTTACTTCCCGCGCATCCTTGATACCAGTGATCAAATAGCCTACATCCCCTGCTTTTATGCTGGGCCGCATGACCTGTGTTAGTTTAAGGGTCCCTACCTCATCCGCATAGTACGACTTATCAGTGGCAACAAACTTAATTTTTTGTCCTTTTTTAATTTCGCCATTGATGACCCGGAAATAGGTTTCTACACCGCGAAAAGGATTATAAACGGAATCGAATACCAACGCCTGCAAGGGCTCATCTACATTCCCTGAAGGGGCGGGGATACGTTCTATGATGGCCTTTAGGATGGCTTCAATACCAATACCTGTTTTTGCACTGGCCGGGATCACGTCTTCTATATCGCAACCCAAAAGGTCCACAATATCATCTGTGACCTCCTCCGGACTAGCACTGGGCAGGTCCACTTTATTGAGTACCGGAATGATCTCCAGATCATTTTCCAGCGCCAGGTACAGATTAGAGATGGTTTGGGCCTGAATACTCTGAGCCGCATCTACTACCAGCAAGGCACCTTCACAGGCAGCAATGGAACGAGACACCTCGTATGAAAAGTCGACATGTCCGGGCGTGTCTATGAGGTTTAGAATATAGGCCTCCCCCTCATATTGATACTCCATTTGTATGGCGTGGCTCTTTATGGTAATTCCTCGCTCGCGTTCAAGGTCCATATTATCTAGCAACTGCTCTTTTTTTTCACGTTCGGTTACAGAACCTGTGAAATCCAGAAGCCTATCGGCCAGGGTACTTTTCCCATGATCAATATGAGCTATGATACAGAAGTTGCGGATGTTTTTCATGTTCCTTTTCTTGCGCTGCTGATAAGAGCGGCAAAGATACTGCTAAAATTGCTTATTCCTGCCACTCGGCTATAAACAAGTTGGTGTCTCTGGTCCCCCCGTTATTGCGATTACTGGAGAAGGCCAGATACTTTCCATCATTGGAAAAGACAGGAAAGGCATCAAAGGTCTCCCCATGGGTAACCCTCTCCAGGTTCTTTCCGTCTATATCTATAAAATACAGGTTAAAAGGGAAGCCTTTTTCTGCTTCAAAATTACTGGAGAATAAGATCTTTTTCCCTGAAGGATGAAAGAAAGGACTCCAGTTGGCATTCCCTAAAAAGGTTAGCTGGGTTAGGTCGCTGCCGTCAGCGTTGCAAATAAACAACTCCATCTCCGTGGGTTGTACCAATCCCTGGGATAACAGTTCCTTGTATTCTGCGATTGCTGCTTCGGTCTTTGGCCTGCTGGCCCTGAAGATTATTTTAGTGCCGTCTGGAGAAAAGAAAGCGCCGCCATCGTAGCCCAATTCGTCCGTGATCTGCACTACATCAGATCCATCTAGATTCATAGTGTACAACTCCAGATCCCCACTTCTCATGGAGGTAAACACAATTTTATCGCCTTTTGGGGAAACGGTTGCCTCCGCGTCATAACCGGGCAGATCCGTAAGTTGATCTACAATATTGCCTTCAAGATCTGCTACGAAAATATCGAAGGAATCATAGACCGGCCATACGTATTTCCCATTAGACCTTAGGGGAACATCGGGACATTCCTTGTCAGACAAGTGGGTAGACCCATATACAAAATGCTTATTATCCGGCAGGAAATATGAGCAGGTGGTACGCCCCATTCCTGTGCTGATCATTGGAGGTATGGTATCCTTAAAATTCTCATCTGTATTCATAAGGAATATCTGATCGCACTCCATGCCCCATTCCTTGTTATTAGATTGGAAGATCATCATACTGTCGTCAAAACTCCAGTACGCTTCAGCGTTATCCCCACCAAAGGTGATCTGCCGAATAGATTTAAAATATTTCTCCTCAGGATAGATCAGGGTATCAGAACCGGCCATCAATGAGGTGGTTTCCTTAGCAGGTTCTTCTGTTTGTTTTGGATCCGATTTACAGCTGAAGACTGTGATTAAGAGCAATAAAAAGCCTATTTTTCTCATGAGTTAACTAATTTTGTTCAAAATTAATGGCAAATATGATGAAACAAAGCATATGGCTTATTTTTCTTGCAATTTTTATTTCTTGCAAGCAAGAGCCAACTAAGACGTACACGCTGCAAGACGATGTGGCATTTTTAGCGAGCGACTCCCTGAAGGGTCGTGAAACGGGAACGGCGAATGAACTGATGGCCGCTGATTACCTTGTAAAACGTTTTAAAGGAATCGGTCTTGCCCCTGCAGGCAATGCCGGTACCTATTTCCAGACCTTTACTTTTAAACCCCGCAAGGATCCGCATCAGGAAATAACGTATATCCAGGCAGGGGACAGCAGTATCACCGGCACCAATGTAGTAGGGTTTATTGACAACAAAGCTACGAATACTGTAATTCTGGGGGCTCATTTTGACCATTTGGGAATGGGAGGCGAAGGTTCTCTCCATAGAGGAGAGGCGGCCATCCATAATGGTGCAGATGACAATGCCAGTGGGGTAGCCGTACTGCTGCAATTGGCAAAAGAACTACAGGGAAGTGAGCTAAAAGGGAACAATTATCTGATCATGGCCTTTTCCGGGGAGGAAATAGGCTTGTTGGGGTCTAATTATTTTGCAAAGAACCCTACCATCGACCTGGAAAATGTGAACTACATGATCAATATGGATATGGTAGGACGTCTGCGAGAAAGCAATGTACTTTCTGTGAGTGGCACGGGGACATCCAATCTGTGGCCGCAGGTCCTCAATGCCAATAATCAGGGCTTTGAGCTCGTACTCAAAGAATCTGGCGTAGGACCTTCAGACCACACCTCTTTTTATTTGCAAGACATCCCTGTCCTCCATTTCTTTACGGGGCAACATGAGGATTACCACAAACCTTCCGATGATGCTGAGAAGCTCAATTACGAAGGGATGCAACGCATCACCACATATATCGTGGAGGTCATTACAGAACTGAATGATGATAAAAAACTCGCTTTCCAGAAGACAAAGAATGAGAGTGAGGAAGTGCCCAGATTTAAAGTGGCCATGGGGGTTATCCCGGATTATCTCTATGCAGGAGAAGGAATGCGTATAGATGGGGTAAGCGAGGACAAACCCGCTCAAAAAGCCGGTCTCCAGAAAGGAGATGTGGTTGTACAAATGGGAGATAGCGTTGTCGTGGATATGATGAGTTATATGAGGGCTCTTTCTGTCTTTGAGGAAGGGAATACTACTGAAGTCGTCATAGATAGAAATGGCGAAAAGATCTCCGTTACCATCACTTTTTAATCATTTTTAATACAATCAAAATCTAAGAGAATAAGGGCCGCATGTAGGAAGTCTGACATATTTTTGTCAGCCATCTCATATTATTTCATAGATTTATGCTCCAACCTACGGCATTGTGAAATACCCCTTATTTATTTTATTGGGACTTGCCCCCCTATTATTGCTAGGACAGACGTTTAGTATTTCTGGCTCGGTAAAGGACACCTCAGGGAATCCCCTTCCTTTTTCCAACGTAATCCTGCTGCAGGTATCAGATAGTACTCAAATAAAAGGCATTTCAGCGGATGATGAAGGGCGTTTCAGGCTAACGGGTATTTCACCAGATGTGTACTACCTGGTCGCCAAGTATTTTGGCTATCAATCGGTCTTGGTGCCATTGGAAATAAGATCGGACATCCGAATTGGCGCCATTATCATGGAAGAGGAAGGTCAAAATCTGGATGAGGTAGTGATCAGAGGGAAACAACCGCTTATAGAACGCAAGGCAGATCGTATTGTATTTACCGTGGAGAATACGGTGGTAAGTGAAGGCAATGCCTATGATATATTGAGGAGATCGCCCGGGGTTATTGTGGCTCAGAAGAACCTGGAGATCAGGGGACAGCAGGCGACAGTTTATCTCAATAACAGAAAAGTTCAGTTATCTCAGGAGGAAATACAGGAGTTCTTAAGGGGCCTGTCTGGGAATATGATAGAAGCGGTGGAGGTTATCCCCAACCCCCCGGCCAGTTATGACGCAGAAGATGGTCCCATTCTTAATATCCGAACTACTACCAACGTTGTTCCGGGCTATAAAGGAAGTGTAAGGGCACAGATAGAACAGGCAGTCTTTCCTAAATACAGCCTGGGTACCGGCCATTATTTTAAGAGCGACCATTTCAGTTTTTTTGCGAATTATACTATAAATCCCAGAAAAGAATTCTGGAGGTCAGAAAGCCAGATCCGATTTATAGATGCCCTAAACACGCCCTTTGCGAATTGGTCAACCAATTATGATAGAACGGCTAGGTCCTTAGCTCAGCAAGCTACCGTGATATTGGATTACAACCCAACAGAACGCGACCTTTTCAACCTTACCTCCAACCTGAGTATTTCTCCCAATAAAGAAATATTCAACGAGGTAGACACGGAAATGCGAAACGTCATTGGGCAGATAGACTCCACGTTACAGAATGAAAGTGAGCTAGACGAGGACCTTATCAATATGTCGTTCGATCTGAGTTATGAACGGCGTCTACAAAAAGAGGGAGCTTTTATAAAGGCCAATGCGCATTATACATATTATGAGCTATCGCGGCAGCAAGCAGGCTCTAGTGACTATTTTGATGCGAGTAATAATTTCCTACGTAATTTCAACTTTGCCACTGATGC
>JAHEHU010000130.1 GCA_024639765.1 Eudoraea sp. | reverse complement strand
AATTGGGGTTGTCCACAGATTACGGGGAAGGTCAGATCTTTATTGGTGCCGCTGCGGAAGGGGGACCAAGCGATTTCGATGCCGGATCATCGGTTTATACAGATGTGGATGGCAATACGGACAATACCAATCAATTTGAGTTAAAGATCCCCTATGTCCCCAGCCTTACAGTAGGTTTTTATTTAACCGGAACGGCTACTATTGGCAATACTACTTCAGAATTTTCTCCTATAAGTATTATTAAGATCAAAACAGTGATCACCAATAGGAGGATCACTTATCGTGTTAATCAGAATTAAAATATAATCAAGTATAATAAATTAATGCAGTTAAGCGTCAAACATATCATGATAATACCAGTTTTTTTCTTGCTGGTAATGTCTTGTTTGTTTCCTGCAAATTCGATCCTGGCACAAACCACTACCGTGCCGGCAGGTTCCCTTATTATCGATATGGGGGTTTCACCCCAGACGGTAGAAAACGGCCTGAAACCCTATGGACTGGCCTATGAATTAATTAATATCCGCAAAGTTCCGGTGGTTTGGTCCATAAATCCGGCCAAGGCCAAAGACGGTATTGATTTTACCGTGGATGGCCGGGATTTCAGCGGCGGCCCTTTTATTGTTTTAGAGCAATACCTGGCAGATCCGGCAGTACAGGCTACTGTGGCCACCTGGGAAGCTAAAGGCGTAATTACCTATACGACCCTTACCAATGTGGTGGTGGATCTATACAGAGAGATCAATATCTGGCCTAAGTGGGTGCTGGATCAGGATAATGGGAGTATTGCTGAGGGTTACCTGGATTTAGCTGAGATTCCCGCCAGTGCATATTCCATCGGATTGCCTTCGGACCTGGATGCCTGCGACGACCTGTTTATTTTACCCCACGCAGATCCAACCTGGGCAGATCATGGCTATTTATATGATTGGAATGACTCCTTTGCCAATGGTGGAAGTGAAGGATGGATCTGGTCTGGTTGCCATGCGGTAAGTGTTTTTGAAGCTCTTGTAAATCCTTTGGATTCTTCCGAACGGATGAATTTTTTATCTACGGATCCCTCACCATTCCCGGACCCTGCGAATCCCGGCCTGGATGGATATGGCCTGATCGATTTCGGCGATCATGATGATGGTTCTGGATTGGGATATTTGTATGCCAATCCGGAGGATTCCTTTATGCAGTTTCTGGGTACCCTGGATGGGGCTACTGAAAACGGATCTGAACAAATTTATTTACCCTACCCTACAGGCTCCTGGAGGCCCTCTACAACAGTATCGGTTTGGGACCCGAATCAATCGGATGTGCTCAACGGGGATTCTCCCGGGCTGGCGGCCAAATTGGCCTATGGCCATGCCTTTGGTGATCCGGACCGCGGACAGGTGATGTACGAAGGGGGGCATAATTTAGATAATGGATCTGAGACAGAGCTTGTAGCGGCAATCCGGGCGTTTCTGAACTTTTCTTTTGATGCCCCGGCCAAAAAAGCACCCACCTTAACGGATAATATTGCAGTACCCCTGATCGTAGAAGGTGGAGATTCGATTGCATTTGATGTGGATGCCTCATCCACTGCCGGCAATACCTATACTTTCATCTGGAGTAGCAGCTGCAGTGGAGGGTCATTTAGCGGCACAGTGAATACAGGGAACAACACACAAACAACTTTCAACACCGTTCCTGTAGTGAGCAGTGAGCAATGTATAATCACCTTACGGGTAATAGATTTTTGCGGCCGGGAGAGTTTTAAGTCATACGGCATAACCATAGTACCCCCCCCAACAGCTCCGGTAGCCAATGATGATTTCTATGCTACCAACAATACAAACAGTATCTCTTTTGATCCGCTTGAAAACGATACAGACCTGAACGAAAACCTGGACACCTCATCAATTTCTGCTCTGACACCCCTTGTAGTCCCCGGGGAGGGTAGTTTTGTGATCAATCCGGATTACACGGTTTCCTTTTATCCGGAACTGGCATTTGTGGGTACCTCCACCCTTACCTATAGTGTCTGCGATGATACCAACCCCGGAGATGGAGGGCCATTTTGCGATACGGCTACAATCAGTATAAACGTTGTAAGCAGCGGTTGTGCCCCGGGAGAATATGTAAGCGGTACTACCGCTTATGCCAGTTCGGTATTTTCCTTCAATAAATGGAAAAATGAAAATGAGATCCCAGGCGCCCCCGATTTTCAATTTTCTAAGTCTGATGATGATGTAACCGGCTTTGTAATTCTGGATCTGGGAGGGAATGCCGTTATAGGCTCCCAAATTCAGTTCAGAATTGCCAATGAAGATGGAAATACTTATACAGGAACTATCGATGCAGCCGTGGCCACAACCGGTTTTCCAAACAATCCTATAACCGTAAATGCCACTACTCAAAGACCCGCCAGTGATATTGTTACCCTCAGTGTTACTGAAGCGGGGATCAGATATGTGCGGGTAACAGGACAAAAAAAGTTCATGCTGGAATCTGTGGAATATGAACAGGAGACCTGTATTCCACTACCCGTTATAGATGCGGTGGCCGATGATCTTACGGGCTCCCTGATAATTAATAGTACCGGAGGGGTGGCAGGGGATGTAACCTTAAATGATACCGTAGACGGACTCCCAATTACAGACAATGATTTCTTAATCAGCCTCCTGGATACCGACGGATTATCGGGAGTAAGTATTGATGCCGACGGTATTATTCTTATAGATCCCGGCGCTCTTGAAGGTTTTTATACGCTGACCTACCAAATATGTGAAAAAGCGCGTCCTGCCAACTGTGATACCGCTACTGTTTTGGTTTTGATTCAGGAAGATTCAGACGGCGATGGTATTCCTAATGACATTGATCTTGATGATGATAATGATGGTATTTTAGATACTATGGAGGCAGGGTTTTCACTGCTATGGGTCACCCAAGGGGCGCCCAATACAGAAGAACAAAATACAATAAACAAGTTAATAGCCCTCGGATATACGGTAACGGTCGCAGATGATGGTGATAGTGAAGACGCCAATAATTATGATGTTGTCTTTTTATTTGAAAGGGTAAATAGTAATACTGCTTTTGCCAATATTGCCAACCTGGCAACGACCACAAATGGGGTAATCACAAGTGAGTATGCGCTACATGATGAAGTATTGGGCGGGTCAACAGGAGGAACTTCAGGTACATCATTAATTACTATTACAAATAATGCACACCCAATTACCAACGGACTGCCGTTGGGGGATTATAATATAGGTGTTGCCGATATGCACGGAAATGGAATCTCTTCCGGAACTACCCTTGGTACAAATCCTAACAATGGTCAGGTATCCATGGCCATATGGAATACCGGGGATGCCATGGAGACCGGAACTGCTCCTGGCAGAAGGGTTATTATGCCGCATACCAGAGGTTTTAATGCCGCCGGGGAAGACTTACTGGTAAATGCCATAATTTGGACCTCCGCAGGTGTTGACACAGATGGTGATGGGGTCATTGATGGTTTAGATTTGGATTCCGATAATGATGGAATATACGATGCTGTTGAAGCGGGCCATGACCAGGCGCAAGTTTCAGGTCGACTTACCGGTGCTGTAGGAGTCGATGGAGTACCGGATAGTGCTCAGGCTTCAGGTCAGGAAGACAGCGGCACGGTAAATTATACACTCCAAAATTCTGATGGTGCTGGTGAGTACGATTATCTGGAGTTAGATAGTGATGGTGACGGATGTTATGATACCCTGGAAGCAGGCTTTACAGATCCCGATAGCAATGGCCTTTTAGGAACGTTACCCATTACTGTAGACAACAATGGATTGGTTATTGGTGAAGGTGGGTATACCACACCTGAGGATGCCAATGGCAATACGGTCTATGACTTTCGGGAAGCCGGTTCGCCAGCCACCATTAACACCCAGCCCCAAAATACCAGCGTATCTGCAGGAACGTCAGCTTCGTTCAGTGTGGACGGAAATGATATAACGGAATATCAATGGCAGGAAAGTACGGATGGAGGCACCACATTTAATGATATTACCAATGGAGGAATCTATTCAGGAACTGGTTCAAACGAACTTACCATTACACCGACATCACTAAACATAGATACCTATCAATACAGGGTAGTATTAAAAAATGCCGCATACGTCTGTGCTCCTGATACCAATTCGGATACAGCCATACTTTCTGTAATAGTAAGCACGGTGATCACCAATAGGAGGATTACCCACCGGGTGAATCAGAACTAAAAGGTAATCAAACCTCTCATATTTTTAAAATTCCAATAAGTACGAATATTTATCGATTCGGCGTTTTCGTTTCCAATGCTTCCTATAACTGTGGTATCATCAATACTTCTCATTTGGCCATGCTTGAAGCAAGAGTAACCTATGTATTTACAAAACGTAGAATTACATAAATAACTAAAGAGGATTAGGAGCAATTTTCCCTTTCATTTCTACCTCATTTTGAAGAAAATTCGCACAAAAAAAGACTCGGTAAGGGGCGCTACTATTGGGATGATCGACCAACGAAACCTTAGAGTTTTTATGGTTTTTAAGGGACAAAACCTCAAGTATTGGGTGTTAGACCATGCATTTCATCGAGTACACAACAATTATTTTCCTAGGGGTAGCTTCGGGTTAAATTTGTTTGTTGATAATAATATATCAGGTGTAAACCGTAGAACCAACTATTGAAAAACGAGAAAAACATATTTAAGATAGCAGCCATGGATAAGAAGATCCTACTTCTTCTGTTTCTAGTGTCGGGATTTGCTTTTTCACAGACCACTGTGACCTTGCAAGACCAGTGTAATTGCGAGGTACTTAGCGGTACTGCAGTTACCTCCCCCGGAACCACCACCCCAAGCGGTGCAGATACAGGAGATATTTATGTCAATACGAATACCGGAGTTATTTACTTCTGGGATGGTGACAGCTGGGAGCTGACCTCTTCAGATGATCAGCTTTTACAGAACTTTAGCTTTAATGCTGGTACCAATATACTTTCACTGGATATTGAAAACGGAAATACGGTAAATGTGGACCTGTCTTCCCTTAGCGGAACAGGTACGGATGATCAGGGTATCAGCCTGGCCGGAAACATACTTACCCTCGAAGATGGAGGTAGTGTAGACCTTTCTCCTTATTTAGACAATACAGATGACCAGATAATTACAGCCTTTAGTATAAACGCCGGTAACATTCTCACCCTTACCCTAGAAAATGGAAATACACAGACAGTTGATCTTTCGGTACTAGTAGGAACCGATGATCAGCTCTTGTCATTGGCTGGCAATACCCTTACACTTGAAGATGGTGGAACAGTAGACCTTACCACATATCTCGATAATACAGACGATCAAATCATTACAGCCTTTAGTATAGACGCAAGTAATATTCTTACCCTTACCTTAGAAAATGGAAATACACAGACGGTAGATCTTTCGGGATTAGTAGGAACGGATGATCAGACTGCTGCAGAAGTAACATATGACAACACAGCCTCAGGCTTAACAGCCACGGATGTACAGGCCGCCATTGATGAGATCAATGGGTTGGCCGGAACAGTTTCCCTGGTAGATAATGGTGATGGCACCTATGATTTTACAGACGCTGCAG